>JAEZXM010000478.1 GCA_023419875.1 Pseudomonadota bacterium
GAGGCGGACCAGGCAGTCGATGGCGGCGTGCGCGGCGGGATGGTCCGGGTGCAGCGCCGTCAGGCCGTGATCCCCCTCGACCACCGTGATCGTCCCGCCGGGCCGGAGCACGCGCCGGAGCGACGTCAGCGCACCCACCGGATCGGCCAGGTGCTCGAGCACGAAGCAGACGAAGACGTGATGGAATGATCCGGGCTCGAACGGCAGCGCCATCAGATCAGCCTGGCGCAGCTCGACGTTGCGGAGACCGGCGGCCCGCACGCGCGCGGCCGCCTTGCGCAGGGACTCGGCCGAGACGTCGATGGACGTGAAACGCGCGCCGGGGCTGCGCGCCGCGAGGGTGCAGGTCTGGGCGCCGACGCCGCAGCCGACCTCGAGGACGGCGCTGCCGCGCGGGTACGCGACGCCTCCGTGGATGATCTCCACCAGCGCGCCCGCCTGGTCCCTCAGGCGCCGGTGCTCCCGAGCGCCATGTCCGTGAACGTAGGATCGAGTCATGGCCGCGAGCGTGCCAGCCGGCCGCCGTCCAGTATTGAACGTTGTTGCAGCCGGCGTGCGCGAATGGGCGCCGCGCGCCAGGCGCCCGGCGTCACGCCGTACCGCCGGACGAACACGCGTGTCATGTGGCTCTGGTCGGCGAAGCCGCAGTCCGCGGCCACCTGGGCGAGCGGGGCTCCCGCACGTATCGCGGCGCGCGCTCGCTCCGCCCTCCGGGAGAGGTCCCACGCGTGCGGCGGCGCGCCGTGGACCTCCTCGAACCTGCGCAGGAGCTGATAGCGGCTCACCCCGGCGATGGCGGCGAGCTCCGCCAGGGGCGGCGTGCGCCGGAGATCGTCCAGCAAGCGTTCGCGCACCGGCGCGAGCTCGACCCGGGCCGGCGGCGGGGGAGCACGGGTCCCGTGGCGCTCCAGCAGCTCACCGCAGACGCGCACCAGCGCCTCGTCGCACGCCATCCGCTCCCCCCGGCCCTCGGCCCACGCGTCGAGCACGCGGAACAGCCGGCGCAGCGCCGACGCCAGCGGCGCGTCCCCGTGGATCACGGGGTGCGAGATCGCGAGCGCGCCGGCGAAGCCCGACGTCATCGACGAGAGCAGCGCCGGCTCGAGGTACAGCATCCGCCAGCGCCGGGTGGCGCAGCCCAGCGGGCGACCATCATGCACCTCGCCCGGGTTGGTGGTGATCAGGTCGCCGGCGCGCGCCCGCACGGGTCCACGCCCGCTGGCGGAGTGCTGCGCGCCGCGATCGACGAGGCCGACGCCGTAGGCCTCGTGCCAGTGACGGGTGAAGTGCTGCCCGCTCTCGAGCCGGGTCGCCACCACGTCCGCCCAGGGCACGGCGAGGATGGCGCGTCGGTCGGCGGGCGGCCTCACCTCGCCGGCCCTCGGCCCTCGCCGTCGGGCTTGCGGTACGCGGTCCCCTTGAAGACCGCCACCAGCGCACCGGCCTCGTCGGTCACGCGGACGAGCGTGGTCGAGATCCGCCTCGAGGCCGCCTCCTCGCGGGCCTCGGCCACGAGCTCACCCTGGGTGACGGCCTTCAGGAAGGAGATCGAGACGTCGATCGCCACCGCGGTCGCGCCGGTCGAGTTGCAGGCGGCGGCGAAGGCGAAGTCGGCCAGGGTGAAGATGGCGCCGCCCTGGACGATGCCGACGCCGTTCAGGTGCTCCGGGCGGATCCGCATCCGCGCCCGGGCGTGGCCGGAGTCCACGTGCTCGAGGGTGATCCCGGAGTGTGCGGCGAAGCGATCCTGGGAGAGGATCTGACGGACGTCGGGCATTTCCGCATAGGCTACGCCGTCGCCGGGCCGACCGGGGTGGTGTTTGTGCGCCGCCCGCAGGGGAGTGTGTGGCACCGATTCCCGGGACCCTCGGTCCGACTCCGGCCGACGCACGAGCAGGCGAGCGGGCGTGCCTGTCGCGCCGCATCACGCAGAGCTTGCGGCGGGGGGAGGACGTGGCACCGAGAGCGCAGTTGCTGCGGGTACGACCTCGGTGTGCTTGGACGCGCGCGACAATCGGCAGCGCGAATCACGACGCTGAACGGGAGTAGTGTTCGCGCGGGCGAGGTTCGGAAGCCCCCGATCTTTCAGCACTTCATCAAGGCCAGCGCTCTCGCTGAACCCGTTCTCCAGGAGCCCTTCATGTTTCGAAACTGGTTCTACCGGCTCATGAAGTCCCCCCGCCGGCGCACGATGTACCTCGTTGCCTTGGCGCTGGGCTTCGGCAGCGCCTACGCCTTCGCGAGCCCCGAGGCCGAGGCCGGCGGCTCGTCCTTCCAGTTCTTCTCGCCGCTCCGATCGGCCGAGTTCGACACGTTCGAGCGGGTCTGCATCTTCGTGGTCCTCGGAATCGCGGTGGCGGGCCTCGCGTACGCGCTCCTCCTCGTGAAGCAGGTCCGGAACGCGGACAAGGGCACGCCCAAGATGCAGGCGATCGCGGACGCGGTCCGCGAGGGCGCCAACGCGTACCTCGCCGCGCAGTTCAAGCGGATCCTGCCGCTCATCGGCATCATCACGGTCTTCCTGTTCGTCACGTACTCGGGCGAGGACGCCTTCCGCTGGGGCCGCGCCGGCGCGTTCCTGTTCGGCTCCGGGTTCAGCTGGCTCGTGGGCTTCGTCGGGATGCGGCTCGCCACCTCCGGCAACCTGCGCGTCGCCGCCGCCGCGAAGAAGAGCTACGGCGAGGCGATGCAGCTCGGGTACCGGACCGGCACCATCACCGGCATGCTCACCGACGGCCTCGGCCTGCTCGGCGGCACCCTCATCTTCCTCATGTACGGCGCCCACGCGTACGAGGCGCTGCTCGGCTTCGGCTTCGGCGGCACGCTGCTCGCCCTCTTCATGCGGGTCGGCGGCGGCATCTACACCAAGGCGGCGGACGTCGGCGCCGACCTCGTCGGCAAGATCGAGAAGGACATCCCCGAGGACGACCCGCGCAACGCCGCGACCATCGCGGACAACGTGGGCGACAACGTCGGCGACTGCGCCGGGATGGCGGCCGACATCTTCGAGTCCTACGAGGTGACGATCGTCGCGGCGATGATCCTCGGCATGGCCTCCTTCGGCCACAAGGGCGTCATCTTCCCGCTCCTCGTCCGCGGCATCGGCGTGCTGGGCTCGATCATCAGCACCTACACCGTCAAGGCAGGCCCGAACGACACCAGCGACACCGCGCTCAAGAGCGTGCACCGCGGCTTCTGGATCGGCTCGCTCATCAGCGTCGTCGGCTTCCTCGTCCTCGGGTTCTTCTACCTGAACTTCAGCGCGGGCTACATCGCGCAGAACCCCTCCGCGCTCGAAGGCTTCCCGGGCGGCGATCCCACCGCGCTCCCGATCTGGGCCAACTTCGGCGTCGCCGGCCTCGACATGCGCCCGGCCCTCACCTGCCTCATCGGCGTGGTGCTGGCGATCGTCCTCAACAAGGTCACGAGCTACTACACGCACACAGGCCACGCGCCGGTGAAGAGCCTCGCCAAGTCCTGCACCACCGGCCACGCCACCAACATCATCCAGGGCTTCGCGGTCGGCTACGAGTCCACGGTGATGAACATCGTGGTCATCGCGGTGGCCATTTTCCTCTCCGTCCTCGTGTACGCCGGCACGCCGCCGATGTTCGTCGCCTACGGCGTCGCCATGGCCGGCATCGGCATGCTCACCCTGACCGGCAACACCATCTCGATGGACGTGTTCGGCCCGGTGGCGGACAACGCCAACGGCATCGGCGAGATGGGGTACGAGAAGGACGAGATGGAGAAGGCGCAGCCCGGTAGCTACAAGCGGGCCCGCCAGATCCTCGCCGACCTCGACGCCGTCGGGAACACCACCAAGGCCGAGACCAAGGGCATCGCCATCGGCTCCGCCGTCATCGCCGCCGTCTCGCTCTTCTCCTCGTTCATCGCGGTCATCGCGGTGGGCAGCGAGGACAAGATGGGCCAGATGACCAAGCAGATGTACGACGCCATCGCGGGCAAGCTGACGGTCTCGGACCCCAAGGTCTTCATCGGCTTCCTCATCGGCGGAGCGGTGCCGTTCCTCTTCAGCTCCTCGCTCATCCGCGCCGTCGGCCGCGCCGCCTTCAACATCGTGAACGAGTGCCGGCTCCAGTTCCGCGATCCGGAGATCTGGAAGGGCACGAAGAAGCCGGACTACGGCCGCGTCGTGAACCTCTGCACCGTCGCCGCGCAGCAGGAGCTCATCGGCCCCGGCCTCCTCGCCATCGCCGCGCCGCTCCTCGTCGGCCTGCTGATGGGCCCGTTCGCCCTCGGCGGATTCCTCGCCGGCATGATCCTCGTCGGCCAGCTCCTGGCCGTCTTCATGGCCAACGCCGGCGGCGCCTGGGACAACGCCAAGAAGATGATCGAGGACGGCGTCTATGGCGGGAAGGGCAGCGACGCCCACAAGGCCGCCGTGACCGGTGACACCGTCGGCGATCCGCTCAAGGACACCGCCGGCCCGGCGATCAACCCGCTCATCAAGGTGATGAACATGGTGAGCCTCCTCACCCTGGGCCTCGTCCTCAATTACTCGCTCGGCGTCGAGGGCTCGACCTGGTGGGTCGGCCTCGCCGGCGCCGTCGTCTGCGTCCTCGCCATCGCCTACGGCGTCTACAAGTCCAAGAAGGAAGTGGACATGGGCGCCGTGCCCGCCGCCGCCGAGTCGAAGGAGAAGGCGGCCTGACCTTCGGCGCAGCTCTCGCGTGACCGCGGCGGAGGCCTCCGGGCCTCCGCCGCTTTCGTTTTCGGGTCGAGACTCCCTGTGCGGCCCCGCGGCACACGCCCTCACATCCCGTCCTGGCGCCTTGCCGCCGGACCCCTGGCGCCCCGAGCTTGCGTGGTACGCTTTTCCGGCTCTCCCACACCTCGCCCGCGCACTCGATGGCACCCAGCATCGTCGAAAAGTACGAGCAGATCTTCGCGGCCGACCCCCGCTCGCGGATCTTCGTCGAGCTCGCCCGGGCGCTCCTCGACAAAGGTGACACCGCCCGGGCCATCGAGGTCTGCCGGACGGGGCTCGAGCACCACCCGAAGTCCATCCTCGGGCGGGTGATCTGGGGGCGAGGGCTGCTCGTCCAGGGCGACCGCGCGGGGGCCCTGGAGCAGTTCCGCCACGCGCTCGGCCTCGATCCCACGAGCCCCTACGCCTTCAACCTGGTCAGCGAGGCGCTCTTCACGAAGGGGCTCTACCGCGAGGCGATCCCGGTGCTCGATCGCGCCGTGGCCCTCCAGCCGGCGGACGAGCGCCTGCGGAGCTGGCTCGAGCAGGCCAAGGCCCGAGCGGACGGCGCCCCGGCCCCTCTCTCGCTAGCCACCGTTTCGCCCGCCGTCACGGTGAAGACGCCTGCCCTGAAGAGGAAGCC
>JAEZXM010000536.1 GCA_023419875.1 Pseudomonadota bacterium
CGCTCGGCCTCGGGAAGGCCCCGGTCCGCACGCTCGACTCCTGGTCCCGCGGCGCCTTCCAGAGCGCGTTCGGCGCACCGCCTCCGCGCCTCTACGCCGACACCCCGCCGCTCGTCTCGCGCCTCAAGCGCCACCCCGCGCTCTACCAGGTGCTCCGCCGGCGCCCGCAGCTCCACGAGCGGCCCACGCTCGTGCGCGCCCGGCGGGAGCTCGGCGATCTCTTCTCGGACCGCGCCTTCCTCGAGTCGGTGATCCGCGCCGCGGCGGGCGACCTCCCGGTCACCGCCGTGGACGAGGTGCTGCGCCACACGCGTCTCCAGCTCGCGACCTCGACCGCGGAGCTCCTCGCCGGCGTGGACCCCGCCCGGAGCGAGACGCTCGACGGACGCCCGATCGACGACGACACGCCCGAGGCCGCGGCGGGCACGCTCGACCCCGAGGATCTGCCGATCCTGCTCTTCCTCGCCGCCCTTCGCGGGGGCGTGCCCGGAAAGAGGCTCGCCCACCTCGTGATCGACGAGGCGGAGGACGTCTCGCTGTTCGAGCTCTTCGCCCTGGGTCGCCACCTCGCCGGCCACAGCGTCACGCTCGCCGGCGACGAGAGCCAGCAGACCTTCTCTTCCTACGCGGGCTGGGACGAGGCGCTGGCCGCGCTGGGGGTGCCGAACGCCGCCGCCGTGCGACTGCCCGTGACGTACCGCTGCCCGAGACCGATCGCCGAGGCGGCGCACGCCATCCTCGGGCCGATTGCGCCCGCCGTGCCGCCGCGCGCCGGCCGCGAAGGCGCCCCCGTGTCCCGCTTCGACTTCCCCACCGAGGCCCACGCGCAGCTCTTCCTCTCGGGCGCGGTGCGGGACCTCCTCGAACGGGAGCCGCAGGCGTCGGCGGCGGTCGTCTGCTCCGGCCCCGAGGTGGCGCGAGGGTTCCACCGCCTGCTCGCCGACATGGGCGAGGCGCGGCTCGTCCTCGACGGCGCCTTCACCTTCCGTCCGGGCGTGGACGTGACCGACGTCGACGCGGTGAAGGGCCTGGAGTTCGACTATGTGGTGGTGCCGGACGCGTCGGCGCGCGTGTACCCGGAGACGGAGGAGGCCCGCCGCCGGCTGCACGTCGCTGCCACCCGGGCCGCGCACCAGCTCTGGATCGCCGCGCCGGGGACGCCGTCGCCGCTGCTGCGCGGCATCGCTGTCTCCTGAGCCTTCCCGGGCCCGGGCCCTGCACGATGGCCGGACCAGCCCGCGCCCTCCCGTGTTCGGGCGCGGGCCAGCCCAGTGACCCGGGGGGAGAACCGGGTCGAGGCGTGGTCACTGATAGACGCGCACCCAGTCCACGTACATCCGGATCGGGTAGTCCGTCACCGCCGGCTTCGCACCACCCGTGAACCCGGTGCCGTCGCCGCCGATCGCCAGGTTGAGCAGGATGAAGAACTCCCGGTCCGCGCCGTTCAGCTCCTCCTGGTTGGCGGCGGAGATGTTCTCGTTCTTCACGAGGACGCCGTCCACGTACCAGAACATCTGCTTGTCGGTCCATTCGAGCGTGTAGACGTGGAACTGGGTGGGATCGAGCTGACGGGGGGAGAGCGGCGACGGATAGGAGCTCGGGTCGTCGCGGATGGTGTCCGCGTTCCAGGGGAGGAACTCGGTCCGCGTGTCCCAGAACACGTTGTGGATCGTGGACGTCTCCTGGTTCCGGTGCTCCATGATGTCGATCTCGCCGCACGCCGGCCAGGTGCTGGCCATCACGTCGTAGTGGTCCGCGGCGGGCGCGTAGTCGGAGGTGGCGCTCCCATCGTAGCCGGTGCCCATGGCCCAGAACGCCGGCCAGGTCCCGGGCACCGAGGGCAGCCGGATGCGCGCCTCGAGCCGGGCCCTGCTCCAGGACTGCTTGCCGTGGGTGACGAGGCGCGCCGACCGGATCTTCGAGTCCCAGCCGGCGATGGGTTCACGCGTCTCGTCGTGGTCGGCGGTGATGACCAGGTTCCCGTCCTGCTGGACGGCTTGCTCCGGCCGGTACCACTCGGCCTCCCAGTTCCCCCATCCGAGGAACATGTTGGCCCCGGAGTTCCAGCCGGCGCCGACGTGGTAGCTCCAGTTCGCGGGGTCGGGCGCGCCGGTCCCGTCGAACTCGTCCGACCAGACGAGCTCGTGGTAGACGCACGCGCTGCACGCGTCGGCGGCAGGCCCGTCGCCCGCGGTGTCGCAGGCGGCGAGCAGCCCGGAGGCGAGCAGCAGCGCGGCGAGGGTCATCGAGGTCTTCACGGTAGGTTCCTCCTCCGTGCGGGAGCGCACGGTCGATGAAGCGTCGGGGTCTCGACGTGCGGTCCACACTGACAATCCGATCTTCGTCGCGCAATCACGACCAATGCGAACGAGCGTGAACGATCGTCGCCCGGAGGATCCCGCGGCGCGACGCGGGGTTCGCGGGCGCGCGTCGGGAGCCTGGACGAACGAGGCCGGCGTCCGCCCGAACGCCCTTCACGGGCGAAGCGCTGCGCGGCGGCCGCGAGGAGCCTGCGCGGGTGGTCCGCGATCGCCCAACCCCTCCCGGGCCGTTTCGGTCGCCGTTCGTTCCGGCGGACCGGACTTCGTTCGAGGGCCGCGGCGGCGTGCGCCGGTGCTCCCGGAAGCCCACTCCACGCGGGGTCCGTGCGCCGCTCCGGCTCCGGACATCGTTCGGGCGCTCGCGCGATCGTTCCGGTATGGCGCGATTGCCAGGGCCGCGCCGGCTCCGGCACAGTGAAGGCGTCCCGCGCTCCTCGCGGGCGCCGACTCCGGAGACCACGTGAACCACCGCACCCTCCACCTCGGCACGTCGCCGCTCTCCCCCGCCGCCGGCCCGGTCGCCGGCCGGCTCGCCGACGTGGAGGGCGAGCGGTGCTACGTCGTCGAGAACGTGCAGGAGCTGCCGCCGTTCCTGCTCACGCTGGCGAGCGACTCGGACCACTGGCTCTTTGCGGCATCGAACGGCGCGCTCACCGCGGGCCGCCGGAGCCCGGCCACCGCGCTCTTCCCCTACGTCACCGAGGACCGGGTGATCGACTCGGTCGGCGTCTCCGGGCCGGCGACGGCGATCGTCGCCCGGGTGGGTGGACGCCACCAGCTCTGGCGACCGTTCCGCGGGGACGACCGGCTCGTCCACCGCGTCGTCCGCAGGCTCCTCCGGAACGTGCTCGGGAACCGGCTGTGGCTCGAGGAGGAGCACCGGGACCTCGGCCTCACCTTCCGCGCCGGCTGGAGCACGAGCCACGAGCACGGGTTCGTCCGCGAGTGTCAGGTGGTGAACGGGGGCGAGGAGGCGGTCGATCTCGAGATCGTGGACGGACTGTTGAACCTCCTCCCTGCCGGCATCGACGACCTGTTCCAGAACACCTTCTCGGTGCTCGCCGACGCGTACAAGAGGGCCGAGCTGATGGCGGGGACGCGGCTCGCCGTGTTCGCGCTCCAGGCGCAGCCGACGGACAAGGCCGAGCCGCGCGAGGCCCTTCGGGCGACGACGGTCTGGAGCCACGGCCTCGACGACGCCCGGGTGTTCCTCGAGGCGGGCGCCCTGGCCGAGCTGGAGCGGGGCACGCCGCTCGAGGCGCTCGCGGAGGCGCCGGAGGTGCTCGGGGCGCGCGGCGCGTATCTCCTCGGCGGGCGGGCCCGGCTCGCGCCCGGCGCGGCGGCCCGCTGGCACTTCGTGGCCGACGTGGGGCGGAGCCAGCACGACGTCGCCGCATCCATCGCTGCGCTGGGCGATCCGG
>JAEZXM010000032.1 GCA_023419875.1 Pseudomonadota bacterium
GCGTGGAGGTGCGCGAGGGCCCGGCGGCCGCGTCGCTCCGCGTCATGATCGCCGCGGGCGAGCCGCCGTTCGACGTCGTCTTCGTGGATGCCGACAAGGAGACGTACCCCGAGTACCTCGACCTCTCCCTTCAGCTCGCGCGCCCCGGCACGCTCCTCGTCGCGGACAACGTCATCCGGAACGGCCGCGTGCTCGACGCCTCGAGCTCCGATCCGCTCGTGCAGGGGGTGCGGACCTTCAACGCCCGGCTCGCCGCCGATCCGCGGCTCGACTCGATCATCCTGCCGATCTTCCGGGATCAGCTCGACGGGGTGTCGATCTCGATCGTGCGCTGATCCACCTGCCGAAAACTTGCGATAGCCCTACCCTCCGGCATGCTGCCGTCGGGTGATACCGCCCGAAACCGTGCGTGGCGCGCGGGGGTGGCGGTGTGTGGTCGGGTGTCGGCGGGAGAAACCGTGGCGCGAGGGGCGAATCGGCGGCGGGTGGACACGGTGCCGGGAGAGCGCCGGCGGCAGCTCGCGCGCCTCCTCCACCTCGCGGGCCCCACCGTCCTCGCGCTCCTGCTCCTCGGCGCCGCCGGGTACGGAGCCTACCGGGGCGTGTTCGGCGGCGACCGCTTCCGCGTCCGCGAGATCCGCTTCCACGGCCTCTCGCGGCTCGACGCGGACGAGCTCCTGACGGTGCTCCCCGTCCAGCGCGGCGACCATCTCATTCTCGTCGACACGGGCCTGCTCGAGGCAACGCTCCTGCAGCAGCCCTGGGTCGCGTACGCCGAGGTGCGACGCGGCTACCTCTCCGGAACCCTCGACATCGAGGTCCGCGAGCACCGCGCCGCGGCGCTGGTCTCGCTCGGCGGGCTCTACCTCGTGAACGCGCAGGGGCAGGTGTTCGAGCGCGCCGTGCCGGGGCTCGGTCTGGACCTCCCGGTCGTCACCGGGATCGACCGCGAGGCGTACCTCTCGCGGCGGGCCGAGGTGGAGCAGATCCTGGCCGGCGCGGTGGCGCTCGCGGCGCGATGGTCCGAGGCGCGGCTCGACGCCCGCGCGCCCATCTCGGAGATCCACGTGGACCCGGTGTTCGGGACGACGGTCGTGACCGGCGACGGCGCCGAGGTCCGGCTCGGCTCACGCGATCTGGACGCGAAGCTCTCCCGCCTCGCCCGGCTCCTGCCGGCGCTGGCGGCGGAGCACAGGAAGGCGGAGGTGATCCACCTCGACAACCGCCGTCACCCGGAGTGGGTGGCGGTGCGGTTCGCGGGGGAGGCAGGTGTTGGTGGGGCCCTCGGCGCAGCGCGGTCGGAGACGACCGGGAGGCGCTGAGGCACGCGCCGCCGAGAGGCGGCGTGGTGGCGCGAGCCCGAGAGGGCTCCTGGTGGGCGAAAGCGCGACGGCGCGGACACGCCCGGAGGTGGCGGTCATGGCGGAGAGCGGCGACATCCTGGTCGGCCTCGACATCGGAACCACGAAGATCTGCGCCATCGTCGGCGAGGTGAACGACGAGGGGCGCATCGACATCATCGGCATCGGCTCGCACCCGTCGAAGGGGCTGCGCAAGGGGGGGGTGGTCAACATCGACGCCACCGTGGCCTCGATCAAGCGGGCGATCGAGGAGGCCGAGCACATGGCGGGGTGCGAGATCACCACCGTCTACACCGGCATCGCCGGCGGCCACATCAAGGCGTTCCCCTCGCACGGCGTGGTGGCGGTGAAGGACAAGGAGGTCCGGCCCCAGGACGTGGACCGGGTGATCGAGCAGGCGAAGGCGGTCGCGATCCCGCTCGACCGCGAGGTGATCCACGTCCTCCCGCAGGAGTACATCGTCGACGATCAGGACGGTGTGAAGGAGCCGGTCGGGATGAGCGGCGTCCGGCTCGAGGCCAAGGCGCTCATCGTCACCGGCGCGGTCTCCTCGGCCCAGAACATCGTGAAGTGCGCACAGCGGACCGGCCTCAACGTCGCGGACATCGTGCTCCAGCCCCTGGCCTCGTCGCTCGCGACGCTGTCCGAGGACGAGAAGGAGCTGGGCGTGTGCCTCGTGGACATCGGCGGCGGCACGACCGACATCGCCATCTTCCACAACGGCGCCATCCAGCACACCGCGGTGATCGCCCTGGGCGGCAACCACCTCACCAACGACGTCGCCGTCGGGCTCCGCACGCCCACCCACGAGGCCGAGCGGCTCAAGAAGCAGTACGGCTGCGCCGTCGCCTCGATGGTGGACAAGGGCGAGACGATCGAGGTCCCGAGCGTGGGCGGGGGCTCCCCGCGCGTCCTCTCCCGACACATCCTGGCCGAGATCGTCGAGCCGCGGGTCGAGGAGATCTTCATGCTGGTGCAGCACGAGATCCAGAAGTGCGCGATGGAGGAGGTGCTGGCGTCGGGCGTGGTCATCACCGGCGGCTCGACGCTGCTTGCCGGCATGCCGGAGATGGCGGAGGAGGTCCTCGGGTGTCCGGTCCGGCGCGGGCTGCCCCGCGGCATCGGGGGCCTGGTGGACGTGGTGAAGAGCCCGATGTACGCGACCGCGGTGGGCCTCGTGATCTACGGCGCGCAGCAGGAGCACGAGGGCCCCTACTTCAAGATCCGGGACGAGAACGTCTACCGGAAGGTGAAGGGGCGGATGAAGGAGTGGCTGGGGCAGATCTTCTGAGCCGCGGAGCGAACCATGATCGAATACACGGACAGGCAGGACGCGGCCAAGATCAAGGTCATCGGCGTGGGCGGCGGCGGCGGCAATGCCATCAACACGATGGTGGCCGCGCGCCTCGAGGGCGTGGAGTTCATCGCCGCCAACACCGATCTCCAGGCGCTCCGGGTGAACCAGGCGCAGGTGAAGATCCCGCTCGGCCGGAATGCCTCGCGGGGCCTCGGCGCCGGCGCCAACCCCGAGGTGGGCCGCACCGCGGCTTTGGAGGAGAAGGACGCCGTCGCCGCCGCCCTCGAGGGCGCGGACATGGTGTTCGTCACCGCGGGGATGGGCGGCGGCACCGGCACCGGCGGCGCGCCGGTGGTGGCGGACATCGCCAAGGCCTCCGGGGCGCTCACCGTGGGCGTGGTGACGAAGCCCTTTCTCTTCGAGGGCAACCGCCGGCGCAAGCAGGCCGAGGCCGGGCTCCAGGAGCTCGCGGCGGCGGTGGACACCCTCATCGTCATCCCGAACCAGCGGCTCCTCTCGGTGGCCGGCGAGGACATGTCGCTCGCCGACGCCTTCAAGCGGGCGGACGAGGTGCTCCTCAACGCGGTGCAGGGCATCTCCGACCTGATCACCGTGCACGGAATCGTCAACGTGGACTTCGCCGACGTGCGCACGATCATGAGCAGCCAGGGGATGGCGCTCATGGGGACCGGACGGTCCACCGGCGAGCGCCGCGCGGTGGAGGCGATGCAGTCGGCCATCAACTCACCGCTCCTCGAGGACGTCACCCTCGACGGCGCGACGGGCCTCCTCGTCAACATCACCGGCGGCCCCAGCCTCACGCTCCACGAGGTGAACGAGGCGGTGTCGATGGCCCAGTCCGCGGCCGATCCCGAGGCGAACATCATCTTCGGCTCGGTCATCGACGAGCGGCTCGGGAACGAGGTGAAGATCACCGTCATCGCCACCGGCTTCCAGCCGCGCGAGGAGCGGAGCCGCGCGGCGGCGCGCCGGGTCGAGCCGGTCGAGAAGGTGCGCGAGACGCCGGCGCTCCGCGCCGTCCCCCCGCCCCTGCCGGCGGAGGCGAAGCCGACGGTCCGCCCGCAGGTCCTCGTCACCGCGCCGGCGCAGCGGACCCCGGTCTCGATGCGCCGCGAGCCGCCCGTCTACCGGCCGGACGACGACCAGTTCGACATCCCCGCGTTCCTGCGCAGGCCGAACGCGAAGCCGCCGGTGGAGTGAGGGGTTCGCCCTTCGACTCCGCAGCCGCTTCGCGGCTGCTACGCTCAGGGCGAACGGATCGATGCAATCCGCCTCGTCCTCTGATTCAGTCCCGGTCATCTGAGCGTAGCGGCCGCCGAAGGCGACCGCGGTCGTCGAAGGAGACCGGGACGTCGCCTCAGGAAGCCGCCATGCTCGGCACGATCACCCCCAGCGATCGATCCAGCCGGTAGTTGATGCCCATGTGCCCGTCCTCGAACTCCTCGTGGACGACCTCGATCCCGCCACGCCGGAGCGCCTCGGCGACCATGCGGGCCCCCCAGCGCAGGTGGAACTCGTCGCGGGTCCCGCAGTCGAGGAACACGGTCGCGAGCTTCCGGAAGGCGTCGAGCGAGGCGGGCACCCAGCGGACCGGGTCCTCGGCGATCCACCGCTCCCAGACGTCGGCGCGGACCCGCCCCGACGGCAGCTCGAACGGCAGCGTGAACCCGAGCGGCTGCGTCGGCTCCGGGCCGTAGTGCGCCGCCATCGCGAGCACGTTGAGCACCGTGTGATCGTCGCCGCGGAGGCGCGTCTCGCGCGCGCGGCGCCGCGCCTCGTCGAGCCACTCCTCCGCCGAGGCCGCGGCGAGGAGGGCCGCGGCAGCCTTGGGGAAGTCGGCCAGGTAGCAGTACTCGAAGTACGCGTCTCCCGAGTGGCAGGCGACGTGTGCGAACACGTCCGGCCGGTCGCGCCCCATCCGCAGGGCGCCGTAGCCGCCCGAGCTCTTGCCCGCGATCGCGCGCGCCGCGCGGTCCGCGCGCGTTCCGAAGCGGGCCTCGACCTCGCGGACCACGTCCTCGGCGACGTACGTCTGGTAGCGCCCCACAGCCTGGGCGTCGATCCACTGCGTGCCGCCGACCCGCGTCGCGCCATCGGGGAAGGCCGCCACGAACGGCGGCAGCGCCCCGGCGGCGATCGCAGCGTCGATCCGCTCCGGCACGGTCGGCGCGAAGGTGCTCACGTTGAGCCAGTTGTGCGCGCTGCCGCCGAACCCGTGCAGCAGGTAGACGGCGGGCAGGCCGGGTCGGTGGCCCGGCGGCAGGTAGACGACGAGCGGGCGGCGGGCGGGATCGCCCAGGGGGTTGCCGGCGAGGGCCGGGGCGCCGATCTCGACCTCGACGAGCGTTCCGTGCATGGCGCGAATCATACGGCCATTCCCCATTTTCCCCTCGCATGCCAGACTCCTCCACCCACCTCGGGAGTCCATCATGCGTGTCCCTCTCGCCCTCGCCGTCGTCTTCGCGCTCGCCGCCCCTGCGGCCGCCGCCGATCGCATCGTGCTCCTCCCCGCCACCGGCGCCAACGTCGCCGACCCCGAGCTCGCGGCGGCGACCGACCTCCTTCGCGCGGGCCTCGAGAAGACGGGCCGGTTCACCGTCGAGCTGGCGGACACGGACGGCGGCAACGTCGCGGAGCCGAAGCCCGACGAGGCTGCCGAGCAGGCCCGGGACGCGGGGGCGGCGCTGGCGGTGACGCTGCGGATCTCCCGGCTCGGCGCGGCCTCGACGGCGCGCCTCGCCGCCTACAGACCGGACGGGACGCTCGCGCACTCCGACTCCTTCTCGGCCGCGAGCCCTGAGGATCTCGAGCCGGTGCTCCAGCGGCTGGCCGAGGGGCTGGCGACGTCCCGGCCCGCCGCCGACCTGGCCACGATCGACACGGTGACGGAGCGTGAAGCCCGGGAGCCGCGCCGGATCCGGGCGTCGAACAGCTTCGGCCTGCGGCTCGGCGCGATCTGGTTCCTGGACCGGCCGGGCACCGACGACGAGTCGAGCCTCACGGGCGGGGGCGTGTTCTGGTTCTACGACGCCCGGAGCTTCCTCGCCGAGGCGTCGCTCGACCTGTACGCGGGCGACGGCGACGCCCTCTTCGACGTGGGGCTCGGCCTGTACTACCCGTTCTCGCGCCAGAACGTGACGCCGTACGCCGGCCTCGGGCTCGGGTACGCGTGGGTGAACGTCGAGGACGAGACCGACGGCGGCCTCGAGCTCCGCGGCACCGGCGGCCTGCTCGTCGGCCGGCTCTCCACCGTCCAGGTTCGACTCGAGGCGGGCTGGCGCACGTCGGTGTTCCGGAACGCCAACGGAGGCGAGCGCCGGGTGGTCCAGGGGCCGTTCGCCACTGCGGGGATCGGATTCTGATCGCGAGATCGAGACGATCGTCTCGAGGCTCCGGCCGTCCGCTCACCGCTCCCGCGCCAGCACCAGGTTGCAGCGGGCGGTGAGCTCGGTCGTGCGCGACAGCAGCGACTGCGCCTCGCGATAGAGCGCCGAGGCCTCGGCGGCGGACGCGTCCGGCAGCTCGCCGATGCGGGCGAGCAGATCGGTCACCCGGAGCAGGTGCTGGTGGGCGAGCAGGAGCTCGCGGCCGAGGCGGGCGCCGTGGCGCGTGTAGATGAGGCCCGTCTGGAAGAGGCGCGACAGCGCCTTGCGGTTGAGCTCGTCCACGCTCCGGCAGCGCGCCTGGAAGTCGCGGAGCTGCCGCGCGTCGCGCGCCATGGCGAGGTCCACGATCTCGGTCGAGACCATGACTCGCTTGCGAGCGTGCGGCACGGGATGGGCCATGCGTGGAAGAATCGTAGGCGCGCTCGCGCGCGGCGGTCAACGGCCCCCACCGCTTGACAGGCCGCTCCTCGTTTGGGCCGAGGCCCACTGCGAAGCAAGCTACGCAGCAGGAGGTGCGGGCATGAGGGTCCCGCAGACCCCGCACATCCAGAGAACCTACCCGAGCGCCGCGAGCGCCAGCTCCTCGATCTTCTTGAGCGCGTCGTCGAGCCCTGCAGGGTTCGAGCCGCCGGCCTGGGCCATGTCGGGCTTGCCGCCGCCCGACCCGCCGACGAGCTTCGCGCCCTCCTTCACGAGGTCCCCCGCCTTCACGCGGCCCGCCAGGTCCTTCGTCACCGCGACGAGCAGCACCGCCTTGCCGTCCTGCTCCGACCCGAGCGCGACCACTCCCTTCGCGAGCCGGTCGCGGAGCTTGTCCGCGAGCTCGCGCAGCGCCTTGCCGTCGCCCTGGACGCGCACGGCGAGGACCTTGGCGTCGCCCGCCGCCCGGGCCTGCGCCGCGAGATCGCCGGACTGCGCCGAGGCCACCTTGCCGCGCGCCTCCTCCAGCGCGCGCTCGAGCTCCTTCACCCGGCGCTGCGTCTGCTCGATCTTCTGGCTCACCTCGAACGCCCCCGCCTTGAGGAGCGCCGCCGCCCGCCGCAGCTCCGCCTCGGCGCGCTGCGCCTCCTCGACCGCCCGCGGTCCGGTGTAGGCCACGATGCGTCGTACGCCGGCCTGGATCGACTCCTCGCTCGCGATCTTGAAGAAGGCGATGTCGCCGGTGCGGCGGACGTGCGTGCCGCCGCAGAGCTCCTTGGACGGCCCGAGGCGGACCACCCGGACCACGTCGCCGTACTTCTCGCCGAAGATCATCATCGCGCCCGCCTGGCGCGCCTCCTCGAGCCTCAGCACCGAGACGTCGGTGGCGTCGTTGCGGCGGACGAGCTCGTTCACGCGGGCCTCGATCACCCTGAGGTCCTCGTCGGAGAGCGCCTCGAAGTGGGAGAAGTCGAAGCGCAGGTGGTCGGGCGCGACCACCGACCCGGCCTGCTTCACGTGCTCGCCCAGCCGCTCGCGGAGCGCGAACTGGAGGAGGTGCGTCGCCGAGTGGTTGGCGCGTACGAGATCGCGCCGCGCGTCGTCCACCTCGAGCTCCGCGCGGTCGCCCACGGCGATCTCGCCCTCGACCACCTCGCCCACGTG
Source organism: Pseudomonadota bacterium (assembly GCA_023419875.1). Classification (GTDB taxonomy): domain Bacteria; phylum Myxococcota; class Myxococcia; order Myxococcales; family Anaeromyxobacteraceae; genus Anaeromyxobacter. Next base: position 7,650 of record JAEZXM010000032.1, read on the forward strand.
CGTCACGAGCCCCGGCACCGGGCGCTGCGCGTCGGTGACCCGGACCTTCCCGCCGGGGACGGCGATGAGGCCGGTGTCGCCGATCTGGCCGCCCGACTCGCCGTAGAACGGCGTCGCCGCGGTGACCACCTCGACCTTGTCTCCCTTCCGCGCCTTCGCCGCGCGGGCGCCGTTGACGATGAGCGCCTTCACCTCGGCCGAGGCGGTGGCGGTCTCGTACCCGAGGAACTTCACCTCCTGGAGCTCGCCCGCGATCTGCTTGTGCAGGTCCGCGACCGAGACCTCGCCCGAGCCTTTGAACTCGCCGCTCCGGGCGCGCTGCTCCTCGAGCAGCCTGTCGAAGCCGGCCTCGTCGACGCCGAGCCCGTGCTCCACGGCGATCGTCCGGGTGAGGTCCAGCGGGAAGCCGAAGGTGTCGGCGAGCTGGAAGGCGACGTCACCGGGCACGACCTTCCCGCCGCTCTTTCGCATCCGACCGATCTCCTCGTCCAGCCGGTCGAGCCCGCGGTTCAGGGTACGGCGGAAGGACTCCTCCTCCGCCGCCGCCACCTTGGTGATGAAGGGGCGGTTCTCGCGCGTCTCGGGGTACGCGGCGCCCATCTCCTCGATCACCGCCGAGCAGACGTCCGCGAGGAAGAGCTTCTCGAGACCCAGCTTCTTCCCGTGGCGGATCGCCCGCCGCATGATCCGGCGAAGCACGTAGCCGCGCCCCTCGTTCGAGGGCAGAACGCCGTCGCCCACGAGGAACGTCGTCGCGCGGGCGTGATCGGCGATCACCCGCATCGAGACGTCGGCGTCCGGGTTCGCGCCGTACTTCTTCCCCGCGAGCTTCTGCACGGAGGCGATGACCTTCTGGAAGAGATCGGTGTCGTAGTTGGACCGCTTCCCCTGGACCACCGCCGAGACGCGCTCGAGGCCCGCGCCGGTGTCGACCGCCGGCCGCGGCAGGGGCGCGAGGCTCCCGTCCTCGCTCCGCTCGAACTGCATGAAGACGAGGTTCCAGATCTCCAGCCAGCGGTCGCACTCGCAGGCGACGCCAAGGCACTTCCGCCCGGCCTGCTCCTCCGCGCAGGAGATGTCGCCGCCCTGGAAGAAGTGGAGCTCGGAGCACGGGCCGCAGGGGCCGGTGTTTCCCATCGCCCAGAAGTTGTCCTTCGCCCCGAGCTTGTGGACCCGCTCGGCCGGGATGCCCACGCCCTTCCACAGCTCGTAGGCCTCCTCGTCCCAGGGGATCGACCCCTCGCCGGAGAACACCGTCGCCGCGAGCCGGTCCGCGGGGATGCCGAGCCAGGCGTCGCTCGTCACCCACTCCCAGGCGAAGCGGACCGCGTCCTTCTTGAAGTAGTCGCCGAAGGAGAAGTTGCCGAGCATCTCGAAGAAGGTGTGGTGACGAGCCGTGAACCCCACGTTCTCGAGGTCGTTGTGCTTGCCGCCGGCGCGCACGCACTTCTGCGAGGTGGTGGCGCGCGCGTAGTCCCGCTTCTCCCGGCCGGTGAAGACGTCCTTGAACTGGACCATGCCGGCGTTGGTGAAGAGCAGCGTCGGGTCGTTCTGGGGGACGAGCGACGAGCTCGAGACGCGGCGATGACCCCGCTCCTCGAAGAAGCGGAGGAAGGACTCGCGGATCTGGGCGGCGGTGAGGGTCTTCATGAGACCCGCTTGAATAACAGACGCTTGCGGACGGATCCACCGTGACGAGGGACCTAGCCCTCGGGGAGGACCACCTTCCACTCCTCGCCCTCCCGCACGAGCGTCACCTCGCCACGCGCGCCGTCCTCGGTCTCGACGGCCACGACCGCCTTCTTCTGCGACTCCCGGAGCGGGGTCACCGACTTCACCTTGGGTGCGCTGGGGGCGAGGTCGCCCAGGACGAGCCTCGCGGGATCGCCGGGAAGCCCGAGCTCCTTGGCCCGCGCCCGGAACCGCTCCTGCGAGCCGGAGGAGAGCATCGACCAGACCGCGCCGGCCTTCCCCTCGCGCGCGGCCCGCGCGAACCGTTCGTACCGCTGCGCCGGGTTCTCCGGCGGCCGACAGGCGGTGGCGAGGAGGGCGGCGGCGGAGAGGGCGAGCAGGCGGCGCATGCGCGAGAGTCTACCCGCGGCCGCGGCACACGCGCACGTCCCATCAACGCCTCAGCCGGAGGCGCCACACCCGCTGGCCCGTGGCGAGGTACCGCTTCTCCCGCGTGGACGGGATCTCGTCCGGGGCGGCATCCGCGAACCGCCCGGGACCGGCCTCGTTGCGGAAGCCGACCGCCTCGAGCGTCTCCGCCGCGCCGAGCGCGTACTCCTCGACGTCGGTCCGGAGATCGAGGAGCCCGCCGGGCCGGAGGAGCGCGCGCAGGAGCAGGGACATCCGGTCATCGACGAGCCGGCGGACATGGTGCCGCCGCTTCCACCAGGGATCCGGGAAGTGCACGTGGACGGCGGCGAGCGAGCCGTGCGCGAAGAGCCTGGGCGCGAGGATGCGAGCATCGCCGTGCAGGACGAGCAGGTGGGAGTGCCCTCGCCGCTCCGCCTTCCCGGCGATCGTCTCGGCGAACTTCTTCCGCTGCTCGATCGCCACCAGCGCGCGGTCGGGGTGGGCCCGCGCGAACGCGAGGGCGAAGCCGCCGTGGCCCGGGCCGATCTCGAGCTCCAGCCGATCGGCGGCGGAGCCGAAGCGCGCCCGCCAGTCCGGGAGGAGGTCGAGCGCGAGCGGGGCGAGATCCTCGCCGTGGAAGATCATGGCGGTGGGGCGTGTATCACGGCTTTCCGCCGTGAACGAGCCCGAGCCGAGCCCGCAGGACCCCCCTCGTGGTAGAACCCTTCGCCAACGTGCCCCGGCTTACGGCCCCCCTGCTTCGCCTCTCCATCCTCGCCGTCGCGCTCGCCGCCTCGCCCGCCTGCCGCAGGACCTCCGGACCTCCGCCGGAGCGGTTCCTCGACGCCCGCACCGAGCTGGCCATCGTCGTCCCGGAGCTCCGCCGCGCCGCGAACGACGCATCCCGTCTCCAGGACTCGGCCGCGACCATCCCCGGCCTGGGCTCCATCCGGCAGCTCCACGGCACATTCTCGGGCCAGCTCGGGTTCGACCCGTTCGATCCGGACGCGCTCGCCGAGGCAGGCCTCGAGCCGACGCGCGGGCTGGCGGTCGGGCTCGAGCCGTCCCACGATCCTGGGGATCCGTACACGGCCGTCGTCATCCTCCCCGTGCGCGACGCCAGGGCTCTGGAGGCGACCGTGGCCCGTCTGGCGCAACGGCGGCTGGAGGCCACGCGGCGAAGCGAGTCCAGACACGGCGACCTCCGTGTCATCACCTTTCGTGCGGAGGTGGACGCGGATCTCTCGCCCGTGATCGCCCTTGCATTCCGAGACGCCGATTGGACGGCGGCGTTCGCGGCGGACTTCGGTGAGGTCCCCGCGGTGACGAACGCCCTCTCCCGCGTCCCGGCGGAGAGCCTGGGGGAGGCGCGGTGGTGGCGGGATCTGCGCGCAGCGTTCGGGGATCGGTATCCCGTCCTCGTCGCCGTCTCCCCGGGCTCATCGCTGCCAGGGCTCGCGGGGCGCGGCGTCCTCGTGGGCGCCTCCGCCGAAACGGATCTCCTGAGGCTCGGCCTCGCGCTCCAGCTCGGGGCAGGTGATTCCGCGCTGCGCACGGCTCGCCCCGGCGCGTCGAGGCCCGCCCTCCGCGCCCTCTCCCCCGACTCCCCGCTCGTGCTCCGCTGGGACGGGGACCCGTCCGCGCTCGGGCGGCTCGTCGTGCCCGCGCTACCGGAGCCCGAACGCCGCCGGCTCGCCAGGCGCGGGCTGGACCTCCAGCGGGATCTCTTCGACGTGCTCGCCCCCGGCGTCGCCGCGTCCGTCTCGCTCTCGCCGCGGGTCGAGCTGCGGGAGCTCTCCCCCGCCGCGGCGTGGTTCGACCCGCTCCGGGTGATCCGCTTCGAGCTCGCTGCCGAG
>JAEZXM010000053.1 GCA_023419875.1 Pseudomonadota bacterium
GCCCGAGGAGGTCCGCGAGGCCGCGGCCCGCGCCTACGCCGCCCACCAGCGCTGCTCCCTCCGCGCGGCGCGGCGCCTGTTCGGCGCGGCTCAGCTCACCGCCGCGCCGAAGAGCCTGCCGACGAGATAGGTGACCCCCGCGGCGAGGCCGGCGAGCCCGACCATGCGCCCGGCCGAGCGGAGGATGCTCGTCCCCGAGAGGAACCCGACAAGCCCGCCCACGGCCGCGAGCACGGCCGCGGCGAATCCCGCCGAGGCGGCGGCGGCGACGGGCCCGCTCGTGAACAGGAACGGCACGAGCGGCACGATGGCGCCGACGGCGAACATGAGGAACGACGAAGAGGCCGCACCCCACGGGGAGCCGAGGTCCTCGGGGTCGAGGCCGAGCTCCTCGCGGACGAGGGTGTCGAGGGCGCTGTCCGGGTGCTTCATGATCTCGGCCGCGGTGCGGCTCGCCTGCTCGGTGCTGAGCCCCTTCTGCTTGAAGATGAGCGCGAGCTCCGCGGCCTCCTCCTCGGGGGCCTCCTCGATCTCGCGCTTCTCCAGCGCCACCTGGCGCGCGAGGAGATCGCGCTGGCTGGCGACCGAGGTGTACTCGCCCGCGGCCATGGAGAAGGCGCCGGCGAGCAGGCCGGCGATGCCCGTGACCACGACCGTCCTCGGCTCGACCCCGGCGCCGGCGACGCCCAGGATGAGTGAGAGGTTCGAGACGAGCCCGTCGTTCATGCCGAAGATTGCGGCCCGGACGGACCCTGCGCGGCCGCCGCCGCGGTGCCAGCGCTCCCGCACCGCGATGAGGTCGCGCGCGCCGGCGGGGGTCCGGGCGCTCATGCCGGAGAGCACCTGGCGGTGCGCGCGCTCCTCCTCCGCGATCGCCGCCGCCTCCCCGCCTTGCTGATCGTACTTGTCGGCGTCGCCAGCCTCGGCCTCGAGCGCCATCGGGACCACCGCCGCCGAGCCGAGCCGCCGGGCAAGCCACACGAGCACCCGAACGCGCGTGCTCGGCAGCTCGGTGGGCAGCGGCACCCCCGCCTTCTCGAGCTTCCGCTGCCAGATGTCCGCGTGCCGCCGCTCCGCGCGCGCCAGCTCGCGGAAGCTCTCCGCGCGTGCCGGGTCCTTCTCGTACTTGGCGAGGCCCTCGTAGAGGGCTGCGCCGTCGCGCTCGTCGGCGAGGTTCTCGAGCCAGAGGTCGGGGCGGTCCATGGGAGTTCACAGTGTACAGTTCACGGTTCACGAGAACAGGTCCTCGTGAGGGCCGAGAACCGGGAACCGTGAACGGAGAACCAAAACCGGCTCAGCCCGGGTCCGTCCAGAAGCTCGCGACGAGCTGCGAGCGGCTCGCGCACCGCGTCTTGGCGAGGAGCGCGGAGACGTGCAGCTCGACCGTCTTCTCCGAGCAGCCGAGCCGCGCGGCCACGGCGCGGTTGGAGTCGCCCCGCGCGACGAGTTCCATCACCGCGGACTGCCGGGGGGTCAGGCCCCAGCGGCGGGAGACGTTGCCGAGCCGTGCGCGCGCGTCCTGCTCCAGGTCGTGGACGACGACGAGCTGGTGATCGGGCGCGGCCTGCATCGTGAACCGCGACGGCCCGCGCGGCGGCGGGGCGGTGGTGCGCAGAAGCGTCGCGACCCGGTCCTGCTCGGCGAGGAGCATCGCGCGGCCGCGCCCGTTGGCGAGGACCACCGCCCCGGGCTCACGGACCACGAAGGCGGGGGAGGGGATGGCCTCGAGGGCCGCGCCCAGGGCCGGCATGGCGACGCGTCCGAGATCCGCGACCTCGAACCCGGCGCCGGTTGCGAACGGTCCGATCGAGTTCACCGGGAGCGGATGTACGACCGCGTCCCCCACGATGTGGTCGCCGTCCCCGGAGGTGTTCCTCCTCCTTGTGTTTCGGCGAGGCATGCCTGCGGTTTCCCCCCACACGGTTAGCGACCTGAGCCTACCCGTTCGCCCAACACAGGCTATCGGGGGAAACCCCAGCCGGAGCGCAAAAGTGCGCCTTCACATTGTCCCGCTTTTTTTCGACGTGCGAGCGCGCGACGGGCGCTTCCTGATGGGCGGGGAGGTGAACCTCGCATGCACTCACGGTTTACGACCGGGCGGCCGACGTACGCCGCGGTACACCGATGGTCCGTGGACCTGGGCGCGGAGCCTCGCCCTGCGCGTCGGCGCACGGGGTCTCGTCCGCGGGTCGCGCCTCGGGGTGCGGAGGAACCCTCGCCAGGCAGGGGAGTTTCCACTATAAAAGCCACCTTCTCCCACCGGGTTCGAGCACGTGCGGGGAGATTCGGAGCGAGCGGTGAGAAGGCTCACGAGCGGTACCCCGGAGTTCCCCGGCGCCTGGCGAGAGCTGTGCGCGCGGGGCTCCGAGGACGACGAGGTCGAGGTCCGGGAGGTTGCGGCGAGGATCGTGGCGGACGTCCGCCGGCGCGGGGACGCCGCTCTCGTCGAGCACACGCGAGCCCTCGACGGGTGGACGCCGTCCTCCGGGGCGGATCTGGCGCTCGGTCCGGACGCGTTCGCGCGGGCCTACCGTTCTCTCCCCGCCGCCGGCCGGAAGGCCCTGGATCTCGCGGCGCGGCGCATCTCGGAGTTCCACCGCCGGGAGTCCGACGCCGAGGTGCGCTCCTTCGCGGACCGCACGGGGGCGAGGCTTGCCCAGGTGGTCCGGCCGCTCGCGCGCGTCGGGCTGTACGTGCCGGGCGGGACGGCACGGTACCCGTCGTCGGTGCTCATGACCGCCGTCCCGGCGCGCGCCGCCGGGGTGCGCGAGGTCGTGGTCGCTTCTCCCGGAGTGAACGGCACCGGCGAGATGGATGCCTGGACGCTCGCCGCCTGCCACGTCGCACGCGTGGCCACGCTCCTCCGGGTCGGCGGGGCGCAGGCGATCGCCGCGCTCGCGTACGGCACGGAGTCCGTCGCGCCGGTCGACAAGATCTGCGGCCCGGGCAACGCCTACGTCGCGGCCGCGAAGCGGCTCGTCTACGGACGCGTGGACGTGGACATGGTGGCGGGCCCGAGCGAGATCCTGGTCCTCGCCGACGGCGCCGCCGATCCCGCCGAGGTGGCGAGCGATCTCCTCGCGCAGGCCGAGCACGACGTCCGGGCGGTGGCGGTCCTCGTCACGCCCTCGTCGCGGCTCGCGGATGCGGTGATCGCCGAGGTCGAGCGGCAGCTCGAGGATCTCCCCCGCGGAGAGATCGCCCGCCGGTCGCTCGCCGAGCGCGGAGCGGTCGTGGTCGCGGCGGGGCTCGCCGAGGCGCTCCGGTTCGCAGAGATGTTCGCGCCCGAGCACCTCGCCCTGCACGTCTCCGGGGCGGCGAAGCTCGTCCCGAAGATCTCCCGGGCCGGCGCGGTGTTCGTCGGCCGCTCCACGCCGGAGGCGGTGGGGGACTACGTCGCCGGCCCGAGCCACGTGCTGCCCACGGCGGCGACGGCGCGGTTCGCCTCGCCGCTCTCGGTGGCCACCTTCCGCCGGCGCATGAGCGTGCTCGAGCTGTCGCCGAGGGCGCTGGCGGCGCTCGCGCCCGCGGTCGAGGCG
>JAEZXM010000270.1 GCA_023419875.1 Pseudomonadota bacterium
GGCGGGTGGGGGGCGGGCGCCGGGGGGTCGCCGGGGGGGAAGGGCAGGACGGGGGGGTGGGGGGCGGGGAAGTTGTTCGGGTTGGCCCAGTTGATCGTCGGGTCGACCGCGAGGACGTGCTGGCCCGCGAGCTGGTTCCGGAACGTGATCTGCGCGACCGTGTTCCGGATCTGCTCGAACGTCGGCCCCGGCGAGGTCCGCCGGAACGCAGCGTTCCGGCCGAACGCGTCGACGGAGAGGCCGCCGTAGGTGAACAGGAGGGTCTGCGGGAGCGGAGGCGGGAGTTGCTGCTGGAACGCCTTCGCGATCTCGACGTCGAACTCCCTGCGGAGGACGTTCCCGCGCGAGTCCCTCACCACCCGCGGGATGTACTTCGGAAGCCGCTGGAACTCGTTCACGAACTTCGGGATGAGGTTCGGGTCGAGCCTCGGCGCGGTCGACGGCCCGACCGTGTTCGGGTCGGTCGCGGCGGCCGCGCTATCGTCGCCGGCCGCCTGCGCCGCGCCGGCCTGTCCGCAGCCGCTGACCCCCAGGAGCATGACCAGCGTGAGTGGCGCCAGGATCCCCGGCGCCATTCGAAAGCGACCTGTCGTTCTCGTACATCGCATTTTTTCTTCCCCTTCGAGTGTGGACGCATCCAGGCGGCGCCCCGGGATTGAGGGTCGTCGAGGTTTCGGCGTTGCCTGGAGCGCGGACGATGTGACGCGGATCAAGTGCTCACCAGCGCACGGGAAGGGGTTGGCCCATCAGTGAAGTTGCGAGGCGCCACGCCTCTTCACGTTCGGAGTACCTCGGAAGCTTCCAGCCGTGCGCGACCGCTCCTCGGACCGGTCCACGGTCGGTCCGTCCTCACCCGAAGTGAGAGCGCCGCAAGAAGGCAAACATCCTGAAGAATCGGTTCAGATCCCGGCGCAGGATCTCCTCGACCCCGGAGATGCGGCCAACAAAGCGCAATTTTCCCGGGCAGCGCAGGGTTCGTCGCCCCAAGATTCGAGCGACCGCCGGTTGCACGCACAGTCTGGAGCGCACACCTGGGCGAACATGCTTCCAGCCCCGTGGAGTGCCCCGGCGCGGATCGCTGCCGTGACCATCGCCTTCGCCGCCGCATCGTGCGGCGTGACCGGACGCACAGACTCGACCTCGGTGGACCTGCTCGTCGGCGCAAACGCGGGACGCGAAGTGGAGCCCGCCGCGGGCGGAGGGATGACCTTCTCCAGGTCTGACGGGAGCACGGTCACGCTCACCCGCGCGTACGTGACCGTCACGAGCATCGAGCTCCTCCCATGCCCGCCATCCGCCGTCGTCCGATTCCTGCGCGCGCTGTCGCCCGTCGGGGTGGCCTACGCGCACGGCGTGTCCGACGGCCCTCGCTTTGCACGCCCGCACGTGTACGACGTGCTGGGGCTCGGCGACACGCTGAGGCACCTCGGGACCGTGAAGCCGCTGCCGGGTCGGTACTGCACGGCTCGGGTCGAGCTCGGCCCGGCGCCGGAAAGCGAGGGCGCGGCGGCGGCCGGAATGGTCGGGCTCACGTTCGACGTCCAGGGATCCATCCTCCCAGCGGGCGGCGGCGCGGAGCTCTCGTTCCAGGTCCAGAGCTCCGCCCCGGTGACCGTCGATCTCTCGCTCGGCGAGCTCCACCTCGCACCCGACCAGATCGTCGGGGAGACCTTCACCATGACCTACGGCGGCTGGCTCGACGGCGTCGATCCCGGCGCGAGCGACGCCGCCGTGCTCGTGCTGGCGCAGGTCGCAGGCAACCTCTCGGTCGGCGCCGGCGGCGAACCCCCCGCCCATCCTTGAAGGGCAACGCCATGACCTCGAGGTCGTTCCTCCTCTTCTTCGCCGCTGCGGCGGCCCTCCTCGCCGCCCCCTCCGCCCTCGCGTGCTCCGTCTGCGCCTGCGGCGCCCCGCTCCGCGACGCCACCGGCCCCGCCGCGCTCGAGAGCCGGCTCGTTGTCGGCGTCGAGGCCGAGACCCTCGAGGTGCGGGCCGCGAGCGAGGAGGTCCCCGGCGCACGGGAGACCCTCCGCCAGTCGACGCTCCGGCTCCGCGTCTCCGCCCGCCCCTCCCTCCGGTGGGCGGCCTTCGCCTCGGTGCCGCTCGTGCGCAAGGAGCTGCGCGCTGCGGGGATTCGCCTGTCCGACGTGACCGGCGTCGGCGACCTGGAGATCGGGGCGCAGTTCGCGGCCTGGGACCGGACGTCCTTCTCGCACCGGAACGTGCAGACGCTTTCGTTCACCGCAGGGAGCTCCGTCCCGACCGGCGTCGCGGATGCGGAGATCGACGGGGTCCGCCTCGACGCCCACTCCCAGCCGGGCACCGGGGCGTTCGGACCGTTCGTTGGGCTCAACTACCGGGTCGCCTACGACGGCTGGCACCTCGCGGCGGCGGTGAGCGGGCGGACCTGGACGACCGGTCCCGGCGAGTTCCGCTACGGGTCCGCGGCGGTCTGGAGCCTGCACGCGCAGGTTCGGCTGGTGGATCGGTTCGCATTCGAGCTGGGGCTGGACGGCCGCCACGCAGCCGCCGATCAGGAAGAGGGCGCGTCCGTGAGCCACACCGGCGGGACGGTCGTCGCGCTCGCGCCCGGCGTCTTCTGGAACCCCGCCGGACAGGTCTGGCTCGAGGCCCGGGCGCAGGTCCCGGTGCTCGAGAAACTGAACGGGGATCAGCGCACCGGGCCCGTCTTCGTCGCGGGGATGCGGTTCGAGGTGTTCTGAGCCCACATCCGTTCGTCCTGAGCGTAGCGGCCGCGGAGTCGAAGGACGAACGGTTCCCGCTCAGCGCCCCCCGCTCTCGATCGCAGCGATGAACGCGCCGAGCGGGAAGGGCTTCGTGAGGACCGCGTCGAACTCCGGCCACGTCCCCGGGCCTCCCTCGCGGGCGGTCATGAGCACGAGGCGGAGGTCGCGGAGCGCGGGGTCGCGCCGGACGGCGGCGGCGACCTCGGCCCCGGAGAGCCCGGGCATGACGAGGTCGAGCACGACGACGTCGGGGCGCCCGGAGCGGGCGAGCTGGCCGAGCGCCTCGCTCCCGTCGCGGGCCTGCGCGACGACGTGCCCCTCCTCCTCGAGGCACTCCACCAGGTTCTCGCGAAGCGCTTCGTTGTCGTCGGCGAGCAGGATCCGGAGCCCGTGCTGCATCCCCGGTGTCATACGATTGGGCCCCCTCCGGGGCAAGCAGGAGTGCGGTCTCGGCGTCAGGCCCGCGCTAGCATCCGGGCCATGCGATCCGCCACCAAGTACCTGACCTTCGAGCTCCCCCGGCGCCGCGGCCTCGTCCGGATCACCGACGAGGTCCACGCCTTCTGCAAGGAGAGCGGGATCGCCGAGGGGATGATCCTCGTCTCGGCCATGCACATCACCGCCGCCGTGTTCGTGAACGACGACGAGCCCGGCCTGCACCGCGACATCGAGGACTGGGTGCAACGCCTCGCGCCGGGACCGGCGGCCGACGACAGCACCGAGGGCCCGGACTACCGGCACCACGCGAGCGGGGAGGACAACGGCGACGCCCACCTCAAGAACCTGCTCGTCGGCCACCAGGTGATCGTGCCCGTGACGAAGGGCAAGCTCGACCTCGGACCCTGGCAGCAGATCTTCTACTACGAGTTCGACGGTCGGCGCCGGAAGCGGCTCATCCTGAAGGCGCTGGGCGAGTGAGCGCCGGCTCGGGTGTGGGTGGACGCCGGCTAGGTGTCCTCGCGGGGGCGGGCTAGAATGCCCGTGGAATGACGGAGTTCCTCCAGAACCCGCGTCGGTCCCCGCGCGCCCCGGTCCGCTGCCGCACCGTCGTGAGCTCCGGGGTCGGAACGTTCGAGGCGACGACGGAGGACGTCGGCGGGCACGGGTGCCAGATCGTGTCGCCGCGGCTCGTCCGCAAGGGCGAGCCGGTCCAGCTCGTCATCAGCCACGAGTCGATGAACGCTCCGCTGCAGGTCGCGGGCCGGGTGGCGTGGGCGAGCGAACGGGCGCCGTGGCGGCTCGGCATCGCCTACGACGACTCCGCCCTCGTGACGTCCCAGGCCTGGTTCGACAACCTTCTCTCGCGGGCGCCGGACGTGGCCGCCTTCCGCAGGATCCCGGACAGGATCCCGGTGGACGCGGTGGTCTACCTCGCCAGCCCGCCCCGCTTCCTCGTGGACTTCACGCCCGACGAGGTCGCGGTCCTCCGCGCCGTGGGCAGCGGCACCTCGGTCGCCGAGCTGCGATCGCTCCTCCGCGATCGCTGGCCGGGAGCGCAGCGCGCGCTCTTCTCGCTCCTCGCGCACCCGCACGTCACGCTGACGCGCGGCGCCTCGGTCCACCCCGACGCCTGGCGGAAGATCCTCTCCGAGGCCGAGGCCTCGCTGGCGGTCGAGTCGCTGCGCCGCGCGCCCGTGCCGGAC
>JAEZXM010000080.1 GCA_023419875.1 Pseudomonadota bacterium
GAAGAGACCGCCGAACGGCGCGGCAGTCGAGCCGGCGCGCGAGAGCGCGCCGGGGGGCGCGCGTGGCAAGGGTGAAACGGTGCGGTAAGAGCGCACCGCGCCCCGGGTGACCGGGGCGGCACGGCAAACCCCACGCGGTGCAAGAGCGAATAGGGAGGCTGCCCGCCCGCGAGGGCGGGCGAGGCTGGTCCGGCCCAGGCCTCCGGGTAGCTCGCTGGAGGCGCGCGGCAACGCGCGCCCGAGAGGAATGTCCGCCGCCGCCGGGTTTCCGGCGGAACAGGATTCGGCTTACAGGGCGGCTCCGGCATTTCTGCTACAGGGCAACGAGACCTGCGGGAGCCTGGCCGAGCCGCGTGCGAATCCCGGGGACGTCATCCCGCCCCCGAAGGCTCGGCGCTTCGCGAGCCCGGGAGCGCTCGCCAGGTCGCTACAATGGGGCTGCTCGAAGGCCCACGCACACCTGAGGGAAGGAGCGATCGACATGCCGGCGGGGACGACGCGCGCTCGAGGTCACGTACTCTGGGTCCTGGTTCTCCTTCTCGCGAGCCTGGGGGCGGCATGCTCGGGGGGCAAGGACGGATCGGCCGGTGGTGGGCTGCTGCTGAGCCGCGTCTCGGTCTCGGTCGTGCCCGGCGGCGCCGAGGAGATCCGCGTGCTGCAGATGGAAGGGAGGTCAGCCGAGGGGACCTTCACGGCGGAGAGCAGCGATGAGGCCGTCGCGACGGCGACGGTGTCCGGCGCGGAGATCACGATCTCGGGCGTGGGGCTGGGCGTCTGCACCGTGACCGTGCGGAGCGCCGAAGGGCCCTGGCAACGTATCCCGGTCCAGGTCTACGACCACCACGTCCTCGACACCGGAGAGCTCCTGGTCACCTTCACCGATCGGTTCGAGCGCATCGTCGACCTCCCCCAGGTCGTCTACAACGACGCCGAGCTCCTCATCCGGGAGGAGCAGTTCGTCGCGAGCGTGTGGCGCCCGGTGCCGCCGGAGGGCTTCGTCGCGCTCGGCTCCTTCATGGTGCGTTCGATCGCGGACCCGAGCGGCCAGGAGGCGGTGATGGTGGTGCGCGCGAAGCCCGGCTCGGACGCGCTCGTCCTCACCACCGAGTACGACCCGGTCTACCAGCTCGTCTACAGCAGCAAGAAGGGGACCCGCTTCCTGCGGCCGCGGTGCCCCGACGGCTACCGCGCCCTGGGCGACGTCGCGAGCTACGGAACCACGATCCCCTGGCCCTACCCGACCCCGTGCGTCCGCCAGGACCTGACGGTCCTGGGCGCGGCCGAGTCGAACATCCACACGACCTCCGGACAGGAGGTGCTGTCGTTCTGGAACGTGGACCTGCCCAACGCCGGGCCGCACGACGGCACCCACCTCGCCCCGGGCACCTTCGTGCTGGCGCAGGGGACCGCCGCCCCGAGCTTCGACCTCGCGCAGAACGTCCTGAGGGTCGAGCTGCCGATGCTGGCCGAGGCCCCGCCCCAGACCTTCATCCCGAAGCTGACGGACATCGTCCGCCCGCCCCTCGAGACCCCGCCGCTCTTCGCGAAGGCGATGCTGGTCCCGTGCACCATGACCCGGGACGCGCTCCACGTCGACCTGCCCTGGCGGGTCGCCAACTCCCCCTTCTACCGGCTCGAGCGGCACGTCTTCTACAAGATGCTCGCGTTCCGGTACAACGAAGGGTCCGTGCTGCTGCCGGGCAGCGTCGTCATCCGTTCGGGCGTGACGACGGAGGAGCGGAACGCGTTCCACACGAGCACGAACGTCGCGATCTCCTACGAGGCCGGCGTGCAGCTCGGGGATTTCCTCTCCGGCAAGGTCACCTCGACGGTCAGCCGTGAGTTCGGCTACGAGACCCAGACCGCGGTGACCGCGCTCAGCGAGAAGGAGGTCTCCACGTCGTTCGACACTCCGCCCGGGAAGGCCTCCGTGGTGTGGCAGGAGTACAACCGGTACGTGCTGTACCGGCACGTCGGGACCATGCTCGAGCCCGTCGCGGCCTGGGAGTTCGGGATGGACAGCTTCGTGACGGACGACCATCCGGACTGAGCGGGGACGGCGGCCCCGTCCTCCCCGCGCCCGTTTCCGGAGATTCGCCTCGAACGCCGAGGGTTCGCGCCCGGTAGCGGGAAGGGGCGTTGACTAGAACGTTGGAAACGGGGAGGTTCGCGGCACTTCGCCAGGTGTGCGTTCACAAGGCGTGCATCGCCGGCGGAGGCGCAAGTCCCGTGTCGTCACCACCTGACTCCAGGAAGGCGGCCCCGTGTCCGCCGAGGAGAGATCATGACCATCCGTGGCTCGTTCACGAGCGCCCGGGCTTCGCTCGCCCGGATCGCGCTGCTCGTCGCTTTCGTCGCCGGCTGTGAACCGCAGCCGGAGCTCTCGGCCGAGGAGGCCGGCGCGTCGGCAGCCTTGACCTTCACCGCATCGCCGATCCGCGGCGTGCAATCGCAGCGCTGCGTGGACATCAACAACAGCTCCACCGCCAACGGCACGCAGGCCCAGATCTGGGACTGCAACGGCGGGACCAACCAGTCCTGGACCTACGACGCGAGCCTGAACCTGGTCGTCTACGGGAACAAGTGCCTCCAGGCTTCCGGGGGCGCCTCTTCCACCGGGACCGCGGTGGTGATCGGGGACTGCACCGGGCAGGCGTACCAGCACTGGAACGTCAACTCGAGCGGCACCATCACCAACGCTCAGTCCGGGCTGTGTCTGGACGTCAACGGTGCCGGAACGGCCAACGGCTCGAAGCTCATCCTCTGGACGTGCCACGGCGGAACGAACCAGCAGTGGACCGTCTCTGGGGCGACGAACGACCTGCAGCTCTCCGTGACGAAGAGCGGAAACGGCGCGGGGACGGTGACGTCCACGCCGGCGGGGATCAACTGCGGAGGGACGTGCAGCGCGAGCTACGCGAGCGGCACGACCGTGACGCTGACCGCGGCGCCGGCGTCCGGCTCGACGTTCGCGGGCTGGAGCGGCGCCTGCACGGGCTCCGCCGTCTGCACGGTCTCGATGACAGCGGCGCGGGCGGTGACCGCGATGTTCCAGACGAGCGTCGTCGTCGACGCGACGGTGTCCATCAACGCGGGCGGCGCGGCCACGGGGTCCTTCGTCGCCGACACCGGCTTCACGGGCGGCAGCACCTACTCGACCACGGCGGCCATCGACACCTCGCTCGTGGCCTCGCCGGTCCCGCCGGCGGCGGTCTTCCAGACCGAGAGGTACGGTGAGTTCACGTACACGATCGCGAGCCGCACGCCGGGGAGCGCCCAGACCGTCACCCTGTACTTCGCGGAGAGCTTCTGGACGGCGGCCGGGCAGCGGACGTTCAACGTGGCCCTGAACGGCGCGACGGTGCTGACGGCCTTCGACATCTTCGCGGCGGCGGGAGGGACGAACCGGGCGGTCGCCCGTTCCTTCGAGACCACGGCGAACGCGAGCGGGCAGGTGGTGATCCAGTTCACCCGGGCCGGGGGACCGGACAACCCGAAGATCTCGGGGATCGCCGTCGCCGCCGGCGGGAGCGGCGAGACGCGCTACGCGCTCACCCTGACCAGGTCCGGCACCGGCGGCGGCACCGTCACCTCGAACCCGACCGGCATCAACTGCGGCTCGACCTGCAGCGCGAGCTACACGAGCGGCACCAGCGTCACGCTGTCCGCCGCCGCGGCCACCGGGTCGACATTCAACGGCTGGAGCGGCGCGTGCACCGGCACGGGCAGCTGCATCGTGACGATGACCGCGGCGCGGTCCGTCACCGCCACCTTCAACGGCGGAAGCACGGTGGGGAGCCCCGGCTGCGGCAGGGCCCCGACGCTGACGAGCGGCACGCGCACGATCCAGAGCGGCGGTCAGAGCCGCAGCTTCATGATCCGGATCCCCGACAACTACGATCGGAACCACCCGTACCGGCTGATCTTCGCGTTCCACTGGAACGGCGGCACCGCCAACGACGTCGACTCCGGCGGGACCAGCGGCTACACGTGGTCCTACTACGGGCTCAGGGCGCAGGCGAACAACAGCACGATCTTCGTCGCGCCACAGGGCATCAACAACGGCTGGCCGAACACCGGCGGCCGCGACCTGACCTTCGTCGACGACATGGTCAGGCTCATCGAGAACGACCTGTGCGTGGACACGACGCGGCTCTTCTCCATGGGGTTCAGCTACGGCGGCGGGATGAGCTACGCGATCGCGTGCGCCCGGGCGAGGGTGTTCCGTGCCGTGGCGGTCTACGCCGGCGCCCAGCTCAGCGGGTGCGAGGGCGGCAACGATCCCATCGCGTACATCGGGTTCCACAGCATCAGCGACCCGGTGTGCAGCATCGCCGGAGGGAGGTCGCTGCGGGACCGGTTCGTGCGGAACAACGGGTGCACGGCCCAGAACCCGCCCGAGCCGGCGCAAGGCACGGCGACGCACATCATCACCAGCTACTCCGGGTGCAGGTCGGGTTATCCAGTCGTCTGGGCCGCGGTCAGCGGCCCGGGGCACACGCCCGCGCCGGTGGACGGGCAGACCTCCGACAGCGGCGGCGGCGACCGGACCTGGACCAAGGCCGAGGCCTGGAAGTTCTTCACGCAGTTCTGACGGACCTCGCGGAGCGCTGAAGGCTCCTCATCGGGCACGGGGCTGACGGGCGATTCCGTCGGCCCCGTGCCGGCACGGGCCTTCGCTTCAGAACCCCGTCCAGTCCACCTCGGTCGGCAGCCGCGGGCCCCAGCTCTCGGGCCAGGCCTCGTGCTCGTGATCGAGCCCGCACGGCAGAAACCCGTACGGCGGCCGCTTGCCGGTGGTCTTGAAGAGGATGAGCGTCGATCGCGCGACGTCGGACGGCTCGACCTCGCCGTTCGCGCTGCGAACGTGGTGCATCAGCTCCTGCCAGCGGACGACGGATGACATGGTCTCGCGGTCGGGCCGCGCCCGGTGGGGGCGTTCCCTCTCCTGGGCGCTGAACGCCGGCGGCCGGTTTCGTGACTGCGGCAAGGGTCCCCGGGCGAGCGATTGCGGTCGCTCGCAGGCCATGCCAAACGAGCGCGATGCGACCCGCCGACCTGAGACTCGACCCGAACCCGACGCCGGCCGAGGTGTCGGAGCTCGAGGGGCGGATCGACGCGTTCAACGTGGCGGAGACCGGGATCCCCTTCGGCGGGCCACTCTCGTGCGTTCTCCGCGACGACGCCGGCGCGGTGGTCGCCGGGATCACCGGGTACGTCTGGGGCGAGTGCTGCCACGTCCTGTTCCTGTGGGTGAACGAGACGCGCCGCGGGGAAGGGCTCGGGTCGCGCCTGCTCGTCTTCGCCGAGGAGGAGGCGGCGCGGCGGGGATGCCGCCAGGTGGTGCGACGTACAGCTTCCAGGCGATCGAGTTCTACCGGAGCGCCGGCTACGAGGTGATGGGGAAGGTGCCGGGCCATCCGGCTCCTCCGCACGTGCACTACTTCCTCCGGAAGGTCCTCGATGGCGCGGCGCGCCCCGGGTCAGGGATCCCGGCGGGAGGCTGACGATGGCGCGCGTCGAGGCTTCAGGAAGAGCTGCTGCGCGCCTGCGCGGAGCGCTCGGGCG
>JAEZXM010000086.1 GCA_023419875.1 Pseudomonadota bacterium
CGTCCAGCGCCGTGACCGTCAGCGTGAACATCGGCACGACCGACACCCCGCCCACCGTCTCGCTCGCGAGCAGCGCGACCAGCGTCACGCCCGCGAGCACGATCACCCTCACGGCGACCGCGAGCGACGACCGGGGCGTGGCCCGGGTCGAGTTCTACGAGGGCACGACGCTGCTCGCGACCGACACGACGGCGCCGTACACGCTGGCGATCGCCTACACCGCCGCGAACAACGGCTCGCACGGCTACACCGCCCGCGCCGTCGACACGGCCAACCAGACCGCGACGTCCAGCGCCGTGACCGTCTCCGTGACCATCGGCGGCACGCTCACCACCGTCTCCATCAACACGGGCGGCTCCGCCTCCGGAACCTTCCAGGCGGATCAGTACTTCTCGGGCGGCACCACCTACTCGCGGACCGCCACCATCGACATGTCGCAGATCACCACCAACCCGCCGCCCGCCGCGGTCTTCAACAACGAGCGGTACGGCGCGTTCACCTACACGATCCCGGGCTTCACGGCCGGGGCGCCCTGCACGGTGACGCTCTACTTCGCCGAGGGGTACGTGTCCGCGGCCGGGCAGCGCGTCTTCAGCGTCTCCATCAACGGCACGACGGCGCTGAGCAACTTCGACATCTTCGCCGCCGCGGGCGGGCGGAACAGGGCCATCGCACGGACGGTCAACACCACGGCGAACGCCAGCGGCCAGGTCGCGATCCAGTTCATCGCCGGTGTCCAGAATCCGAAGCTGGACGCCCTCACGGTCTCCGCCGCCGGCCTCCTCGACCTCCCGCCCACCGTCTCGCCCGCGAGCAGCGCGACCAACGTCACGTCCGCGAGCACCATCACCCTCACGGCGACCGCCGCCGACGATCGGGGCGTGGCCGGGGTCGAGTTCTACGAGGGGAGCACGCTGCTCGGCTCCGACACGACGGCGCCCTACACGCGCACGGTCTCCTTCACCTCGGCGAACAACGGGGCACACACCTACACCGCCCGGGCGATCGACACGGCCAACCAGACGGCGACCTCTGCAGGCGTCACGGTCACCGTGAACATCGGCACCGTGGACAACCCGCCGGCGGTCACGCTCACGAGCAGCGCGTCCAGCGTCACCACGGCGGGCACGATCACCCTCACCGCCGCCGCGACCGACGACCGGGGCGTCTCCAAGGTCGAGTTCTACGAGGGCACGACGCTGCTCGGGACCCGCACCACCTCCCCGATCACGCAGACCGTCTCCTTCACGCAGGCGAACAACGGGACGCACACGTACACCGCCCGTGCGTACGACACCGCCAACCAGACGGCCAACTCGGCCCCGGTGAGCGTCCTCGTCAACATCGGCGGCACGCCCGGCGGCTACGAGCTCGACCCGCCCGACGTCTGCTACGCCCAGTACTGGAACCAGGGCTGCGACGGCGCGAACCCCACCTGCGGCGGCCGCTGCCAGACCGCCAACGCCTGCTCTCCGCCGGAGAATCCGCAGAAGAGCACGTTCCCGATGACCTTCGCCTGCCCGCGCTTCATCATGTACAGCTCCGAGATGGAGGAGGCGGCCGCGGACGACTGGGGCGCCAACCCGCCGTTCGTCTACGGCGTGGTGGGGCATGACGCGGACTCGGGCGGGCTCGACACCGGCACCAGCACCTGCTGCCAGTGCTACCAGCTCGTCTTCGACACGCCGGAGCCGGGTTCGGCGCAGCCGCCCAACATGCCGTACCCGAAGCCGATGATCGTTCAGAGCTTCAACACGGCGGCCGGTGGCGGGAAGAACTTCGACATCTACATGGGCGCCGGCGGGTTCGGGGCGTTCAACACCTGCGTCCCCGGCACCTACTCCGGGACCTCCACCACCACCTTCGGCAAGTTCATGTACACGGCCTTCCCCTCCGAGTACCCGACCACGGGCGGGATCAAGGCGATCAACATCGACGAGTGCAAGGTGAACGGGCAGGTCACGGCGGCCTCGCTGGCGTCCGCCGCCTGCCAGAACCGGATCACCACGCTCTGCAACAACACCGCGTCCGCCTCGCCCGGGATGACCGCCACGACCAAGGACTCCTGCATCCGGAGCAACGCGGTCGACGGCTTCTACCACCAGAACTGGCAGGTCCGGGTGAAGCGGGTCGAGTGCCCGGTGGCGCTCACGCGCGTCACCGGCTGCCGGCTCGCGCCGCAGGGGCTCCCGCAGCCCAACCCGAGCGCGACGACCCCGGCCACCGCCGACAGCAGCTTCCGGACCGGGTACACCACCACCACGATGCAGGACTGCTGCAAGCCGAGCTGCGCGTGGAAGGATCAGGTGACGGGCGCCGGCCTCCAGGCCGTCGACAAGTGGACGTCGTTCTACTCCTGCGATCAGAACGGCAATCCGCTCACGGCGCCGTAGGCTGACGTCGTCAGGTCGAGTCGTATCGACGCCCTGCTCCCGGCTCCGGGGGCAGGGCGTTCTTGCGATCGCAGTCGGCGTGTTCGCGGCCCGAGCTCGGCGCGTGGGAGCGCCCCGCCTCACCGTGCCCCGTATACCTTGACGGTGGCGGCCACCGCGTCGAGCGCGCTCAGGATCGTGCCATCGGCGGAGAGCGTCAGGACCGCCGCGTGGAACGGAGCCTCGAGCCGCTCCTCCGACCAGCTGCTCCCTCCGTCGCGCGTCCGGTAGACGCGGCCGGCCATGGCCTCGGTGTCGTCGAGGGTCGCCGCCAGGATCCCCTCGGTCCCGACGAACCGGAGCGCGGCGGTCGGGCCCTTCGTGGACTCGAGCACACGCCCTGGGAGCGGCGTGGGCGCGGCAGCCCACGTCCTGCCGGCGTCGTCCGAGCGCCACAGCGCGCCGCTCTCGTCCAGCACCCGCAGGACGAACCGCCCGCCATCCTCGACGAGCGAGACGGCCGCCACCTTCTCGACCGTCCCCGGCAAAGCAACTCGCTGCCAGGACCGGGCGCCGTCGGTGGTGAGCCCGAGCTCCACGTCCGTCGCGGCGAGCCCTCGCCGGGCGTCCAGGAACGACAGGTGGCGCACGTGGTGCGGAACCGGGCCCCCGAACCGCGCGGCGCGAGTCCAGGTCGTGCCGCCGTCGGTCGAGAGTGCGACCTCGCCGGTCTCCTGGTAGCCGCCGTTTCCGGTGTCGACGGCCAGCCCGGGGACGATCTCCAGGCCGTAGCGACACAGGTGGCGCACGACACGGGGAGACCAGCTCGCGGCTCCGTCCGTGCTGCCGAAGAGCACGAGCGTGCACCCGGTCGTGAGGCCGATCCGGTCGTCGAGAAGGGCCACCACCGTCGTGGCTTCCGGGACGGACACCTCGCGCGTCAGCAGCCAGCTCCGGGGCGCAGTCGCCGCGGGGCGTACGGCGAGCCCCGTCACGAGCGCCAGGACGGTGAGCCTTGGATTCGTCATGCCGATCGCCTTCCCCTCGAGGTGCGTCGCCGGACCTCTCGCTCGCGGCGTCACTCCGCGCGGTACACCCTCACGGTCGCGCTCCCGAGCTCGAGCGCGACCAGCACTCTGGCGTCCGCCGAGAGCGTCAGGACCGCCGCCCGGAATGGCGCCGAGAGCGTCTCCTCGGCCCAGGTCCTCCCCCCGTCCTGCGTCCGGTAGACGTGGCCGCCCGCCGCTTCCGTCCCGTCGAGGTTCACGGCCAGGACCCCCTCCTCGCCGATGAAGCGGAGGGCGGCGGTCGGGCCGCGGGTCGAGGGCAGCACCCGCCCCTCGAGCGGCGACGGTGCGCGAGCCCAGGTCTCGCCGCCGTCGTCGGACCGCCAGATCGTCCCGGCCTCGCCGAGAAGCCGCAGGACCGTGCGCCCACGCTCCTCCGTCAGCGAGACCGCCGCCAGGACCGCGTCCTCCGGCGGGAGCTTCGAGCTCACGGTGCGGCCGCCGTCGGAGGTGAGCGCGAGCTCCTCGTCGGTCCCGAGGACACCGCGCTTGTGGTCCAGGAACGAGAGATGGCGCACGTGGTGCGGGAATGGACCGCCGAACACGGCACCCCGGTCCGCCCACTTGGCCCAGCAGCTCGCGCAGGCGGCGACCTCGCCGGGGAGGCTGCTGCCCCCCGTCGTCACGGTGAGCCCCGAAACCGCCTCCAGGCCGTAGTGGCAGCCTTCCCGCAGGAACCGCGGGGACCAGCTCTTCCCGCCGTCCACGGTGCGGAACACGGGCGCGGTGCAGCCCGTCGCGAGCGCGGTGCCGTCGTCGGCGAACGCGACCACCTCGGTGCCCGGGGCCGCGGGCGCCTCGCGGACGAGCCTCCACGTGCGGGGCGCCGCGGCCGACGGCGCCGCGGCGAGCATCCAGGCGATCGCGAACGTTGCCAGGCGTGCCGTCGAGATCATCGGCGCCAAGCTTTGCGCGCGCCGGAAGCCGGGTCAAACGCGGGAAGCTGGACTCAGCGTCCCACGCCCGGGACAGCGCTGGACCC
>JAEZXM010000138.1 GCA_023419875.1 Pseudomonadota bacterium
ATCCCGGCGAGGAGCGCGCGCGCCCTTGGCCCGCGGAACCAGGCGCGGCCGAGCCCTGCGGCGGAACGCGGCGCGGCAAAGCCGAAGCGCGCGAGGAGGAGCGGATGCCGCGGCAGCCGGGCGGGGACGGAGAGCACGTCGTCGAGCAGCGCGCGCGCGTCACCGGCCAGGGCGCCGATCCGGAGCGTCCAGCTCCGCGCGTCGGCGCCGAGCGTCGCGCCGGTATCCGCCGGCGAGCGGAGGAGCAGAGCGGCGGTGCCGTCGTCGAACGGATGGGCGAGCGCCGCCGCGGAGTGCACCCACGACAGGCCGTGGTCCGCGAGCGGCAGGCTGCGGAGGAGCGGGGAGGCGGCGGCGAGCGGATGGATGGCGGAGCAGCGATCGTGGAGGAAGCCGGGGATCGTGAGCGCCGCGGTCCGGCAGCCGCCCCCGAGATCCGGCGCGGCCTCCAGCACGCGGACCCTCACGCCCGCGCGCGCGAGGACCACCGCCGCGGCGAGGCCGTTCGGGCCGGAGCCGACGACGGTGGCGCTTCGAGCCTTCATGGACGAACGCCGGGAGCCATGCCCCGGGGTTCTAGCGCATGCTCCCGGCTCCCGCCCGTCCCCCCTCCGCGATGCTCATCCGAGCTTCAGGACCGCGGAGTACGTCGCCGGAATGGACGCCGGCGGCCCGCCGGAGGTCACCCCGCGCAGGGCCTTCTCGATCCGGGCCTTCGCGGCGGCGTCCGGTGCGCGGAGCACCTCGACCTTCACCACCCGGCCCGCGGCGTCGAAGGTGAGCTTCACCTCCACCTGGCCGCGCAGCCCGCCGGTGACGAGCTTCGCGAGCGCCGTCCGGACCGCGTCCCGAACCGGCTGGACGTCGGCGAGGCCGATCGGGCTCTCGCGCACGAGCACCACGCCCGGGAACGGCACCGGCTCCTCCGGCTTCTGCTTCGCGGGCCCGCCCGCCCGGTCGTCGCGCTCCTCGCGCTCCTCGTCCTTGAACGCGTCCGCCGTGGACTTCGTTTCGGCGGCGGCCACGGCAGAAGCGGGCGGCGGCGCCGCGGGGAGGACTCCGGCCTTCCTCCGGAGCGTGCGCGCGCCCAGATCACCGGCCGCCGAGCCGCCCACGGCCAGGTTCGAGACGCCCTCCGGCAGGGGCAGCGGCTGCTTCACGCTTTCACCCGCGCCCCCCTTGTTCACGACCTCGGAGTCCACGGCGACGAAGGAGGTGTACGGCGTGAGCAGGTGGTGCGCGAGGCCGAGCTCGGTGATCGCCTCCTCGATCTCCTTCGCCGCGCCGAGGTGCTGCTCGTCGAGGAGCAGCTCCACCCAGCGGCGGGCCCACAGGACGCGCAGCGGCCCGTTCTCGCTGCGCGCCGCCACGGCGGAGAGGTCGATCGTGCGGCGCCAGGGTCCGGCCGCGGACTGGCCGGTGAAGACGATCTTCCCGGAGGGCGCGCCGCGGTAGCGTCCGAGCAGCGTGACCGGCCGCTCGGCGAGGAGATCGGGCAGCGCGCCGGGCAACACGTCGCGCGTCTCGAGCCCCTCCGTGCGCCAGCGGATCTGGGAGAGGACCGGCGCGGCGATGATCCGCTCGAGCCGCTCGGCGGCGGCCTTCGCGTCCTTCGGGGAGAGGACCACCGTGGGCTCGCCCTGCCCGGCCCGCGCGAGCGCCTCGATCAGCCCGCGGTTCACGGAGCTGCCGATCCCGAAGGCGAAGCAGCTCGCCTCCGAGAGCCGCTCGCGGACGAGCCGGAACGCTTGCGGCTCGACGGCGACGTAGCCGTCCGTCACCACCACCACCGTGCGCGCGACGCGCGGGTCCGCCCTCGGGAGGTCGTAGCCGGTCTGGAGCCCTCGCAGGAGCTCGGTCCCGCCGCCGCCCGGGAACTTCCGGAACTCGTCGATCGCCCGCCGCACGTTCGCGGGCGTCGCGGGGAGCGACGCCGCCGGCGAGAGGATCCACGCGCCGCCGGAGAAGAAGACGATGTTGAAGCGGTCCACCGGCCGGAGCCGGGGGAGGAGGCTCTCCATGAGGGCCCTGGCGGTGTCGAGCGGGAACCCGTGCATCGATCCCGAGACGTCGAGGACGAACACGTACTCGCGCGGCGGGATGGCCTCGGGGCGGACCCGCGCCGGCGGCTCGACGGTGGCGAGGAACCAGCCGCCGCCTTCACCGTCGGGGAGGACCAGCGCGCCCGACTCGACGGCGTTCCCCGCGAGGCGCCAGCGCAGCACCACGTCGCGGTTCCCGCCGTCCTCGCCCTTCACCCGGAGGTCCACGCTCCGCGGCGAGCGCCACGACACGTCGAGCGTGTGCGACGGCGAGGCGAGGTCCTTCACCGCGATCGCCGACTCGAGGTGCGCCGCGAAGCCGAAGCGGTAGGGCGCCGGCGTGCCCTCGGTCAGCGTGGGGTTGGCGATCCACTCATGGGAATCACCCGGCCGCTCACCCTGAGCCTGTCGAAGGGCTCCCGCGTATCGGGGCCCGACCACCGTCGGGTAGACGAGCTCGTAGACGCCCTCCTCCGGCACGACCAGCTCGGAGTAGTCGAGCTCCGCCACGAGCCGGTCGCCTGGCATGACGTTCGCGACGCGCATCGTGAACACGTTGGGCCGCTCCTCGTCGAGGAGCGCGGCGCGCTTTCCCTCGATGCGGGCCGCCTCGTACTGCGCCCGCGCCTCGGCGCGCCGCTCGATCTTCGCCTCGACGGTCCGCTCACCGATCCGGAGCCGCATCCCGTGGACGGCGGCGCGGGTCGAGGCGGGGAAGACGTAGATCGCCTCGATCGGCTTGGCCCCGCGGTTCCGGAAGGCCTGCGTCACCTTCACCCGCGCGATGGGGCCGGCGATCGAGGCCTCCGCGCGCGTCTCCTCGAGCGGGAGCCGCTCGGCTTCACCCTGGCCCCCGCCGGCCACGACGAAGTAAGGGGCGAGCGTGCGCTGCGCGTCGGGGCCGCCCGTCTCCGGCAGCGCGACCCCTCCGCGCCGGAGCGTGGCGAGCTTCTTCACGAGCGCGCCGGGGCCCGGAGCCTCCGCGGGAGCCGGCGGCTTCGCCGCGGAGGGGCCGGCGAGGGCGACGGCGGCGAGGATGGCGATCGAGGTTCTGGGCAGGTGCGGGCGCGCGTTCATGTGGATCTCCCCGGCGGGCCTCGTTGCCCGCCGCGTCGGAGAGAACGCGCGGCCGCGCGAACGGATCTCTCGCGGCCGGAGCCGGACCGGCCTACACTGCCGGCGAGATCCTTCTGGCGCCCCGCGCGTTGTCCTCCTCGGGGCCCGCGGGGGCCGTGCTTGGGCGAGAGCGACGAGAGACTGATGCTCCGCTTCCAGGCCGGCGATGCGCGCGCCTTCGAGGTGCTCGTGCGCCGCCACCGCACACCGGTCTTCTCCTTTCTCCTCCGGCTCACCGGCGATCGCGGCCGGGCCGAGGACCTGTGCCAGGAGGCGTTCCTCAAGGTGGTGAAGGCCTCGGCCGGCTGGCAGGAGCGCGCCCGCTTCACCACCTGGCTGTTCTCCATCGCCCGGAACCTCGCGGTGGACGAGGCGCGGCGCATGACCTTCCGCCGGGCGGAGTCGCTCGACGCGGGGAAGGCCGGTGATCCGCCGCGACCCGAGCCCGCCTCGGACGCCCCATCTCCCGACGCGCTCGCCGACGCAGCGCTCGTCAGGCCCCGGCTCGAGGCGGCGCTGGCGGCCCTCCCGACGGAGCAGCGCGAGGTGTTCCTCCTCCGCGAGCACGCCGGGCTCCGCTTCGCCGAGATCGCCGAGGTGACCGGCGCGCCCGAGAACACCGTGAAGAGCCGGATGCGCTACGCCCTGGAGTCGCTCCGGACCGAGCTCGCCGCCCGCGGCATCGGCCCGGACGCGGCGACCCCCCCGAGGAGCGCGGTCCCGTCATGACGACCCCGCACGACACCTTCCGCGAGCAGCTCCTCGACCTCGCGTACGGCGAGCTCGGCCGCCGGGAGACCCGCGCCCTCCGCGCGCACCTCGAGACCTGCGACGCGTGCCGGGCGGAGCTCGGGCGGATGAACGCGACCCGGAGCGCGATGGCGGGCCTCGGCACCGAGCCGGCGCCGGCGCGAGGCGAGAACGTGCTGCTCGCGGCGGCGCGCGAGGCGGCGCGCGCCCGTGCACCGAAGCCGCTCCTGCCTTCCTGGGCGTGGGGCGCCTCGATCGGCGCCCTCGCCGCCGCCGCGGTGGTGGTGCTCTCGGTGAAGCTCGCACCCGGCGTGCGGATGCGGACCGGGGAGCCGGATCCCGGCGCCCTCGTGAGCTCGTCGCCTGCGCCGGAGCAGGCTCCGCCGGCCGCTGCGCCCGCTGCGCCCGCGGAGGAGGCCAGGCCGGCCGCCGGCGAGGAGGTGGCGGCGAACGAGCCTTTCGTCCGCGAGGAGTCCGAGGCCAAGGCGGCGCCTCGTCCGCCCGCGAAGCCACGCGACGGGAAGGTAGAGCTGCACGATGAGCGGAGGGACGAGGTCGCGTCCGCCGAAAGGAAGGAGGCGCCCGGCAAGCAGAAGGCGGGGCCGAGCTCGCTCGACCGGGCCGTGGGCGGCCTCTCCGAGAAGGACGCCGATCGGTTCGCCGCCGCTCCCCCCGCCGCATCTCCCGCTCCCGCGGCGCCTCCTCCCGCGGCCGAGCGTCCCTTCGCCGCCGCCGAGGCCGCGCCGGACGACGAGGTTTCGAAGTTTGAGGGAGGGGGAAAGCGGGCCACGCTCGAGGATGCGGAGCCTCGGCGATCGCGCGCCTCTGCCGCCGGCGATCTCCGCGCGGTGGCTCGCACCTCTCCGCCTTGCCCCGGCGAGTCGTGGCGCCTCGTCGAGACGGACGCCGCGGGTCGCGTGGTGAAGGTCACCCGCCGCGGGACCGCGGAGGGCGAACCTTTCGTGCTCGAACAGCTCTACGACGAGGATGGCGCGCTCGCGGTCGTGCGCTGGTCGTCGGAGGGCAGGGTCCACGAGGTCCGCCTCGGCCCCGCGGGCCCGGTCGACGCGACCGGGGGCGTCCCGGCGTTCGCGCTCCTGCCGCGGCGCGCCGAGGCCGCGCTCCGCACGCCGCCGCGGTGCGCCGAGTGAGCGGGCCGCCGTGAAGCTCCGGGTGCTCGCCGTCGGCCGCGACCGCTCGGGGCTCTACGCCCCCGCGGTCGACGAGTACGCCTCGCGCCTATCACGGTACGTGAAGTTCGAGCTCACCGAGGTCCCCGAGGCGCGGAAGCTCGCCGGCACCCCGCGCGCCCGCGAGGAGGAGGGCGCGGCGCTCCTCGCGAAGCTCGGGCCCAAGGAGCACGCCGTCGCCCTCGACGAGCGCGGGGAGCAGCTCACGAGCGTCGCCTTCGCCGACCGACTCCGCCGCTGGCTCGAGCGCAGCCAGGACGTGACGCTCGTCGTCGGCGGCTCCGACGGCCTCGCGCCCGAGGTCCTGGCGCATGCCCGGGAGAAGCTCGCGCTGTCGCGGTTCACGCTCCCGCACCGACTCGCGCGGCTCGTGCTCGTCGAGCAGCTCTACCGCGCGTTCACGATCCTGCGGGGCGAGCCGTATCACAAGTGACCGGGGCGCCGCCGGGGCCGCCATCGTTCGCGTGGGATCCACCCCTCGACCCATGCGGCGTGATGCAGCTTGTCGCAAGCGGGCCACCTTCCTAATATCCCGCCCTTCGATCGAAGGGAGCCCACGTGTCCAAGCTGAAGCCCGTCCTCCTCGTCGTCCTCGACGGCTGGGGCATCCGCGCCCAGCGCGAGGCCAATGCGATCGCGATCGCCGGCACGCCCAACATGGACATGCTGGCCCGCGAGTTCCCGAACGCCGCCCTGGAGACGAGCGGGCTCTCGGTCGGGCTCCCCGATGGCCAGATGGGGAACTCCGAGGTCGGCCACACCAACCTCGGCGCGGGCCGGATCGTCTACCAGGACCTCGTCCGCATCAACCGGGCCATCGAGGACGGCTCGTTCTACAAGAACGACGCGCTGCTCCTCGCCGCCCGCCGCGCCAAGGAGCAAGGTGGCGCGCTCCACCTGCTCGGCCTCGTCTCGGACGGCGGCGTGCACAGCCACGTGGAGCACATGCACGCGCTCGTCGAGCTCGCCCGGCGCGAGGGCGTCGGCCGGGTGTTCGTGCACGCGTTCATGGACGGCCGGGACACGCCGCCCAAGTCGGGCCTCGACTACATGCGCCAGGTCGAGAACCGCTTCAAGGAGACCGGCTACGGCAAGGTCGCGATGGTCTCCGGCCGCTATTACGCGATGGACCGCGACAAGCGCTGGGATCGGGTGAAGCTCGCGTACGAGGCGATGGTGAGGGGCGAGGGTCACAAGGTCCCCTCCGGCGTCGCCGCCATGGAGCGGGCCTACGGCGCCGGCGAGACCGACGAGTTCGTGAAGCCCTCGGTGATCGTGGACGGCGACGGCAAGGCCGTCGGCCCCATCCGCGACGGCGACGCGGTGCTCTTCTTCAACTTCCGCTCCGACCGCGCCCGCGAGCTCACCCGGGCGCTCGCCGACCCCGGGTTCAAGGACTTCGACCGCGGCGCGCAGCTCCAGCTCTCGGCGTACGTCACGATGACCCAGTACGACGAGACCTTCACCTACCCGATCGCCTACGCGCCGCAGGACCTCTCGGAGATCTTCCCGGAGATCGTCGCCCGCTCCGGCCAGCGGCAGCTCCGGACCGCCGAGACCGAGAAGTACGCGCACGTCACCTTCTTCTTCAACGGCGGGCGGGAGATGGTCTTCGAGAACGAGGACCGGATCCTCGTCCCTTCGCCCCGCGACGTGAAGACGTACGATCTCAAGCCCGAGATGAGCGCCCGCGAGGTGACGGACAAGCTCTCCCAGGCGCTCGCCAGCGGGAAGTACGGCTTCGTGCTCGCGAACTTCGCGAACCCGGACATGGTCGGCCACTCCGGGATCCTCGACGCCGCCGTGAAGGCGGTGAAGGTGGTGGACGAGTGCGTCGGCAAGCTCTGGCAGGTGTGCCAGAAGATGGGCATCGCGATGCTCATCACCGCCGACCACGGCAACTGCGAGATGATGACCGACCCGGTGACCGGGGAGCCGCACACGGCGCACACGCTCAACCCCGTGCCGTTCATCCTCGCCTCGCCCGACTTCCGAGGCGCGAAGCTCCGGGAGAAGGGCATCCTCGCCGACGTCGCCCCGACCGCCCTTCAGATCATGGGCCTCCCGCAGCCCAAGGAGATGAAGGGGCTCGGGATGGTGGTGCGGTAGTCCCGTGCGCGCGCTCCGGGCTCTCGCCCGCGCGCTGCTCGAGCTCGTCTACCCGCCGCGCTGTGCCGCGTGCGGCTCCGCGGTGTCCTCGGAGCCCTTCTGCGCCGTGTGCGCCGAGGCGATCGAGCCGGTGCCGCCGGGCTGCCGCCGGTGCGGCCTCCCCGGTCCCGGCGATCGATGCCACTCCTGCCGGACCGCGCCGCCACCGTTCGAGGCGGTCCGCGCGGGCGGGCTGTTCGGCGGCCCGCTCGCGGACGCGATCCACGCCTTCAAGTACGAGAACCGCCCGGCGCTCGCCCGCCCGCTCGGCGCCTGGCTCGCGTCGCGGGTGGACCTGCCGCCCGGCTATGCCGTCGTCTCCGTCCCTCTCGGACATGGTCGCCGGATCGAGCGCGGGTACGATCAGGCGTCGCTCGTCGCCGACGCGCTGGCGGGGTCGGCC
>JAEZXM010000145.1 GCA_023419875.1 Pseudomonadota bacterium
GGGGGCGCCGGGGGCGGCTCGGGCGCGCGGCGGGCAGCGCGCGCGTCCGTCGTCGGCCGGGCGTCCGTCGTGTGCGGCGCCTCGGTGGCCCGCTGCGTGCGCGGTCCGACGGCGGGATCGGTTCGCGGCACGTTCGGCTCGGCGCCGAGCGCGCCCGCGCGCGTTTCCTTCACCGCCTGCACCTCGCCCTCCACGGCCTTCACGCCGTCGGCGGCCCGCAGCTCGCCGGCGGCGGCGCGGTCCAGCCCCTCGACGGCCCCGGGCAGCGCGCGCCCGGACTTCACCCCGGCCTCGACGCTCTGGATGGTGGCCTCGAGCGTCTGCGTCGGGCTCGTGAGCAGGCCGCGCATGCCCTTCACGTCGAGGGTCATGGTGACGAGGTCCAGCATGAATAGCGCGGCCTTGCCGGGGTTGTTCTTGAGCTCCTTCACGAAGGCGCGGATCCCGCCCGCTTCGTTGATCTGGATGGCGACGTCACCCGAGGTGATGAGAAAGCTGACCAGCGGACCCCCGAGCACCGCGCCGAGGGCGGTGCAGAGGATGAAGCTGAGCGTCAGGAGCCCCTGCAGATCCATCACCGCCTGGCAGAAGGCCTGGAGGTTCCGCTCCCGCTCCTTCACCAGCCAGACGCGGCCGTCCTCGGTCATGATGATGCTGTCGTTGGCGGTCTGGCTGCCGATGAAGAGCACGTTGTGCTCCTCGCCGCCGAGCGACTCGGCCACCTTCTCCGTCAGGAAGTACTGCGCGGGCACGACCATCCCCGGCTTGAGGTTGTCCGGGTAGATCACGTTCGCGCTCTGGATCATCCGGTCCTGGATCCAGAGCAGCTTGTGCGAGTGCGGCACCTCGCGGAGCAGCTCGATGAGCCACTCGATGGACGCGCAGCCCTTGAGCTTGTCGCGCTTGTCCTGACTCCGGTCGTGCGGACGGTACTTGGGCTTGAGGTCCACGTAGAAGTGGAGGATCTCGATCATCTCGTCGGTGACGAGGAAGTCGGTCGCGTAGCCGATCTGCGCGTGCTCGAACACCTTGAACGCCGACTCGGGCCCCTCGAACCGCAGCGCCCCGACGTTGAGCGAGGCGGTCTCGACGATGAACGTCGCCAGGGCCACGGGCGTCATGAACTTGCCCTCGTCCCGGGACCAGACCTCGCCCGACTCGCTGGTGTCGCCCAGGACCTGGAGCAGGTAGGCGACGAGCTGGATCCGGCCCTCGCGCGAGAGGAAGGACATGCCCTTCGCCTTGACGAGATCGATCTTGTAGGCGTTGGGGACGATCGCCGGCGCGAGCGGCCAGGGCAACACCACGCGCTTCGCGGCGCGCCCCTTTCCCCGGACGAGCGTGAGGTTGTAGGCGTGGACCTCGGTGCTGTCGACCGGCGCGAACGGCCGGCGCGACTGCCGGGGGCGGCCGCCACGTACCGGCGCCGGGGCGCGCGGCGCCTGGTAGCTCACCGCCTGGTAGAAGCGCTCGAGGTTGAACGCGGAGAAGAACGGGCGCGTCGATCCCTCGGCCGCGACGTCCTCGAGCCGCGCCGGCAACGCCTGGGTCCAGGGCACGAGGACCTTCGGCCCGCCGAGGCTCGAGACCTCTTTGAGCAGCTCCCGGCGCTCCCCGCGGGGCGCCTTGAGCTCCCGATCGCGGAGGACCCGGTAGGACTCGAGCAGGTCGCCGGCGATCACCTGCTGCGTGAGCGGGCCCGGGGCCTCGTCGAACCGCCGGACCTGGGACTCGACGTGCCGCAGGAGCACACCCACCTCGTCGCCGACGAGCGACCCGGTGGAGAGCGCGCTCTGGACCGACGCGAGGCCCACGATCGCGGCGATGCGCGCGTCGCGCTCCGCCTCGCGCGCGTCGGCGCGGTCCGCGCCGCGATCGGCGATGCCGCGGTCGTCGCCCGGTGCACCCACGCGCTACCCGTCGGTGGGGAGCACCGGCGCGGCGGGCCCCTCGACCACGATCTTCTTCTCGACCTCCGGGTCCTCGCGCTCGCCGTTCAGGATCCGATCGACGAGCCGCAGGTTCTCGATCTCCGCGTGCCGGACCTCGGCCTGCACCTTCTTCACGTCGATGGCCCGGTGGATCATCTTGAACCGCTCCATGAGCGAGGTCGTCGCGGGCAGCGCCTCGATGAAGAGCGAGCCGGTGGGCACGACGATCTCCTCGCCGTTCCTGCGGGGCTCCTTGATGAGCGTCTGGTACTGCTCGAGGAGCTGCGGCCGGACCCTGGCGAACTCGTCCGCGGAGAGCCGGTCCTTCAGCGCCAGCACGTACTCCACGAACTCGTCGAGGGTCCAGTTGCCCGGGTCGTCGGGATCGACGAGCTCCTCGAACCCGTGCTGCACGTACGGCTCGGCCATGAAGCTGGTGAGCGGGTTCGACTCCTTGAGCGGGAAGATCATGTAGTTCCCGAAGTAGCCGAGCAGGCGATCGAGATCGGCGACCTGGGAGAGCGGCTTCGTCTCCAGCCGTTCGGTGTCGGTGAGGACCTCGGCCTCGTAGACCGCGGTGGGCGCGATCCCGCCGAGGCCCGCCAGGCGGTGCGCGAAGGCGGTCATGGCGCCGGCGAGCGGGGCGACGTCGCGGAACCGGTACCAGCGCTCGTGGCGGAAGGTCGGGATCGGGACCTCGTGCAAGCGCAGGTACCGCTGGTCCGGCGGCTCGTGGTTCCAGATCGCCTGCATGTAGTAGAGGATGTTCTGCTTCACGTGGGTGCGCAGCCGGAGGATCTGCATGCGCTGGTTCTGGTTCTCGGCGAGCGCCTTGGCGTACGACTCGGTGAGGGCGTTGAGCGCCGTGACCTCGCGCTCGATCCGCATCAGCAGGTCGCGCTCCTCGTCGGCGGTGCGCTGCATCGCGTCCTTGAGCGTGTCCTGCCGGCTGTCCCCGACCTGAGGCATGTCCGGGTGGATGAAGTCGCCCACGGTGTCGATCGCGTCCTCGACCAGCTCGACGGCGTTGCCGACGATGGGGATGCCCGAGAACAGCCCGCCGCCGCCGCCCTTCTTGCGGGCGGCGGTCTGGAGGAGCGACCGCTCGAAGAGGTTGCGCAGGGTGGCGTACCGCGAGCGCACCACCGTCAGCTCGCCCTTCAGCGTCTCGATGAGCTGCCGCTGCTGGGCGAGGTTGGTCCGCATCTCCGCCAGGGCCGCGCGGTCGCCGACCACCCGCTGGCTGAGGTAGGTGAGGGCCGGCGCGAAGGAGTCGTCGAGCAGCGCGCGGCGGAGGATCCAGTCGTTGCTCACCAGCCACGCCTCGTTGATCTCGTGCGGCGCCGGCATCTCCTGGGCGACCAGCACCACCTCGGTGAGCCGCTGCAGGCGTTCGCTCACCGCGTACCGGCAGTGGAGGTCGTAGAACAGGAAGGTGACCGCCAGCTCGTCGTTGGGGTTCGAGATCTCCCCCGACTCGACCGACTCGACGCTCTCCGTGTCCTCGGTGTTCACCTCGACGTTGAACTCGTCCTTGAACTCCTGGGCGGCCTTCACCACCGACTCGCGGAAGTTGCGCTTGGTCGCTTCGGAGGTCTGGCCGACCTCGCGCTCGAAGGAGGTCTTGGTGGTGTTGCCGGGGGCGGCGGTGACGCCGCTGCCCGTCCCGGTCTCGGAGCTGAGCTGGAAGTTCGTCCGGGTGCTCGCCTTCTGGATGATCTCCTCCTCCGCCCGTGCGGTGGTCTGGAGCTCCTCCCGGCGCACGCTGAGGTGGTTCTCCACCTCGCGCACCGCGCGCTTGCGCTGGCGGCGGACGGTGCGGGTGTACTTCTGGACCTCCTTGGGCGCGAGGGTGAGCGTCTTCGCGAGCCGGCCGGCCTGGTAGGCGGTCTTGAGCCAGCGCTGCTGGTAGGTGACGAGCAGTCCGAAGTTGACGCTGCGCTCGCGGCGGTTCGCGGCGAAGGTGGTGAAGGCGTAGGGCTCCTGGAGCCGCTGCGCCAGCTCGGCGAGCAGATTGGGGAGCGGGTCCGCCTCGGCCGCGTCCACGGGGGTCGCGGTGAGGACCGTGTCGAGCAGCCCGGGGCGGATGCCGAGCCAGCGCGGCCCCTTGGCTCCACCGACGATCGTCTTCACCGCCTCGGACATCGAGAGGAGCGGGCGGGCCGACGTTCCGGTGGCGGCGGCGCGGCGCGCGGCGACGTCGAGGGCGATCGCCTCCCGCCGCAGGCCGAGGACCGGGTCGACGATGATCCCCCGCACGTCGGGCTTGCCGCCGGCCAGGACGATCTCGTCGTAGGCGCTCTCTGCGATGTCGAGCACGCCCTGGTCGATCGCCTCCTGCCACACGTGGCGGAACGCGAGCTGGAGGTTGTGGAACTCGTAGAAGGCGGGGACGTCCGCGGGGCTCGGGCGGAAGGCGAGATCCTGGAGCGAGGTGGTGACGGAGCCCTGGGTCGCCCTCGGCTCGAGGCCCGCGAGCACGCCCTCCTCGGGCGAGGTCATCGTGTCGACGAGGCGGGCGAGGAAGCGGGGCACGTCGCCGGTCTCGATCCGCTCCACCTGCGTCCCCGGCACGTCTCCATCCGGAGGCGGTCCGGGCTGCGGCTCCGGCCGTCCCTCGAGCGCGTCGCGCGCCTGCTGCTCGCGGGCCGAGGGCGTGCGGCGCACGGCCTCGGTCGGA
Organism: Pseudomonadota bacterium; assembly: GCA_023419875.1. GTDB lineage: Bacteria > Myxococcota > Myxococcia > Myxococcales > Anaeromyxobacteraceae > Anaeromyxobacter. Next base: position 4,612 of record JAEZXM010000145.1, read on the forward strand.
TCCGTCCGCGCGAGGGTCGGGCCCGGCGCCGGCCGGTCGCCCTGGAGGAGCGCGCGCAGGTCCTCGGCCGAGATCTTCTTCTCGGCGTCGAGCTTGTCGCGCACGGCGCGCGCCTGCTCCTCCGTGAGCGCGAAGCGCGTCGTCGCCTTCGGGCGCACGCCGCCGCGGCTCACGACCTTCTTCAGGTCGTCGTCCAGGACGCCGCCGTGGACGGTCTCCACCGAGGCGTCGGGCGCGACGTAGGTGGCCGAAGCGCCGGGGCGGACGGCGCTGAGGCGCGCCGCGAGCGCGGGGCGGATCTGCGACCGGAACGTGGAGAGGTCCTCGCGTGCCTTCGCCACCTTGAGGTTCAAGGCCTCGTGCTCCGCGCGCGCGACCTCCACCTCGCGGGTCGCCTGATCGACGAGCCGGCGGCGGAGCGCGTCGGGCTGCTCGACGACCGCCTCGTCGGGCTCGCCCGGCAGCGGGATGCCCGCGCCTCGGAGATCGGCCGCCGGGATCCGCACCTGCCAGGCCTCGCTGGCGCTGGCGTTCTTCCGGACCGCCGGCGCGACGAAGAGCGGCTTGCGCGGCCCGGACGCGTCCTCCGGGCCGGAGACGGTGAGCTGCAGGTGCACCGGCTTGGCCGCCGCCCCCTCGCGCGCCGGGACGGCGTACTCGAGGCGGAACCCGCCGTCCGCGCCGGTGATCGCGGTGGCGAGCCGCAGCGCCCCGTCCGCCGCGGCGCCCGTCGCGCGGAGCGGGGTAGCGCCCACGTTGAAGGCTGCGACCACCAGGCCGGGGATGCCTCGCCCGGTCTCGCCCACCACCACGCTGCCGAACACCGAAGCCATCGGACCTCCTCGTCGCCCTGGAACCGGGCTCCCTAGGGGGTGTGACGGCGCGCGGCCCGGCAGTTTTGGGGGGCATCGAGGGCTTACACCCTGGGTGGGACCACCCTGGGTCGCTTCACGCGACGTCGCTGTTCGGGTGGTTGACTTCGAGCGAAGGGGACACACCAGATACGTCCTGTCCATGCACGAGGCCAGCGCACGCGCGCAGATCGAGCGCATCGCCGTCATCGGCGCGGGGCTGGCGGGGCTCGCCCTGACGCTGCTCTCCTCGAGCTACCGCCCGATGCTCGAGCCGATCTGACCTCTCTCACGGCGCCGCCGGTACCTCGCGATGCGCCGCGCTCGCTTCCCGGAGAAAGCGGCGGACGGCGTCGTTGAAGGCCTCGGGTGCCTCGATGTTGCACGCATGGCCGGCGCCCGGGAAGACCACGAGGTTCGAGCCCCGTATCGACGCGTGGAGCTGCCGAGCAACTGTCATCGGCGCACGGACGTCGTGGTCCCCGTACAGGAGCAGCGTCGGGACATCGACGTGGGGCAGCGCGTCCCGCAGGTCCTCGGCGGATGCGCGGGCCATCGCCCGGAGACCGGCGGGGTGGAACGCCCGGATCGCGGCGCGAAAGGCCTCCACGGACTCGGGCGAGACCGTCGTCGAGAACATGGTCGGCAGGAGCGCGTCCACGAGCTCGCCGGGCGTCAAGTCGGAGAGCGCGAACGCCTGTTGAAGGCGCTGCCGCGCGGCCTCGGCGGGCAGGGAGCCGCCCCACCCGGCATACGCGGACGCGAGGACCAGGGTCATGGAGATCGCGGGGTGCCGACGGTGGAGCTCCAGCGCGAGGGCGCCGCCGAACGAGAGCCCCGCCACGTGCGCCCGCTCGAGGCCGATCGTGGAGAGAAAGCGGGCGAGGCAGTCGGCATATCCAGCCATACCGAACGACTCCGGCGGATCGGAAGATCCACCCGCACCTGGGGCGTCCCAGGCGACGACCGTGAACTCGTCGCAGAGGCCGTCGAGCTGCCGCCGCCACGACGAGCGACCGTCCCCCACGTAGCCATGGAGGAGGACCAGCGGCGGCCCGGAGCCCACCCGCTCGTAGGCGATGCGCAGCCCGCCGACCTCGACCGACTCCATGGGCGTTCCTCCGCGTTCCCGGCACGACTCGCCCATCTCCTAGCCGCCGCCGGAGCGGATTTCGTGGGTAGGCCCCGACGGGCCTTGCCCGGGGTCCCCGCCGGCGTGAGGTGAGGGCCGGAGCGCCCGGACGGCGCGCCGGAGGTGCACCATGCGGATCGGGATCCTCGGCTCGGGGAACATCGGCGGTACGGCGGCGAAGCTCTTCGCCAGCGCGGGGCACGAGGTGGCGCTGAGCCACTCCGGGTCTCCGGACACGCTGCAGGAGCAGGTGGCCGAGCTGGGAGCCAAGGCCCGCGCGACCACCGTCGAAGAGGCTGCCGTGTTCGGGGAAGTGGTGGTGCTCGCCATCCCCTGGCGCAGCCGGGCCGACCTCCCGGCGCAGCAGCTCCGCGGGAAGATCGTCGTCGACGCCATGAACCACTACCGCCCGGACATGGGGCTCTACGACCTCGCCGGCTCCACCTCCAGCGAGGAGGTGGCCAAGGTGCTGCCCGGTGCGCGGCTCGTGAAGGCCATGAACAGCCTGCCCGCGAACGACCTCCTGAACCGCGGCCGCCCCGGCGCCCCCATGCACGAGCGGGTGGTGATGCCCATCGCCGGCGACGACGACGAGGCCAAGGCCGTCGTGGCGCAGCTCATGGCCGAGATCGGCTTCGCGCCCCTGGACACCGGGTTCCTGCGCACCGGCGGCGTGCTCCAGCAGCCTGGGGGTGGTCCGCTCTCCGGCAAGCCGCTCACGCTGGCGGAGGCCGAGGCCGCGCTGCGAGGGCGCGGCGCGGAGGGGGAGACGGCGGTGACGTAGGGCGTCAGTTCTGGGCTAATCGAGCTCGTCCGCTGATGGCGGCTCGAACGAGCGGATCCACTCTCTGAGCTTGGCCTCGGGGATGTGAAAGGTCCCCGGAGGAAGCTCGGCATTCCTGGCCCTGATGCGCTCCAGCAGCAGCTCCTCGGAGGCATCCGTGAAGTGGACCTTGGAGTCCGCACGGAGCTCCCGGGCCCATGCACGAAGCTCGTCGCGTTCGCTTCTCGACCAGAAGCCGAAGTCCAGGATCACGTCCACGCCGAGTACCAGGACTCTCGCCGCCACCTCCCTGAGGAGCGATTCGATCGCCTGGTGCCGGGCGTCATGCTCCGAGAAGGTCGCTTCGTCGCTGTCGTCGTGAACGTCAGATCCGAACAGCCGGACGTGCCATTCATCGACGGTGAGACGGAGCGCGGAGTGTGTGGTCTCGAGTTGCCGAGCCAGGGTCGTCTTGCCGCTGCCGGGGAGGCCTACCATCAAGTGGAGTGTCGCCATCGTAAGGTAAGTCGCGACGCTGCTGCCATGTACCGACAGGACCGGTCAGCGGCCGCCGCCCTTTCGCGCCGAGCAGGTCAGGTAATGAGGGGAGCGAGGAAGCGATCCTTCAGGCCAGTCGTCGGTGGGCTTGATGTAGCGCGCGACGAGCTTGGTCTTGTCGCCGCCCGGAAACGCGAGCGCGTACCTGCCGCCTTCACCGGGTTCGGGGTCGAAAGCCATGTTGCACGGGCTCCCGTCCTTGCGGGTCGATCTCGCCCACACGATGGGCGCATGGCAGTCCCGGCAGACGGCGTCGAACGGTCTGCGCTTGGTGTCGTCGGGCATGCGCAGAAGAGTACGGGAGCGGGGTGACACGCGCTTGCGTCACCGCCGCCGACGCCCTGCGCCGCTCCGGCACGGACGGGGTACTGCGTCGATGGCTCGAGCTGCTGCGCGCTGGGGGCGCTTCTCGTAGATCCCTCGCCATGGGCCTCCTCACCTTCGGTCTCAACGTGACGCTGGACGGGTGCATCGATCACACCCAGGGGATCGCGGACGACGAGCTGCACGACTACTGGACGCAGCTCATGGATCAGAGCGGGGCGATGCTCTTCGGGCGCAACACCTACGAGCTGATGGAGGGAGCCTGGCCTGCGGTGGCACGCGACGAGAAGGCGCCGCGCGCGATGCGCGAGTGGGCCCGGAAGCTCGAGGCGAAGGCGAAGTACGTCGTGTCGAGCTCGCGAAGCGATTTTCCGTGGCAGAACACGATCAAGGTGGGGGGTGATCTTCGCGAGGCGATCTCGGCGCTGAAAGCGAAGACCGAGCGGGGTGTCCTCGTCGGAGCGCCCAGGCTCGCGGCCGCGCTCGAGGAGCTGGGACTCATCGACGAGTACCGGATCGTCGTTCATCCCATCATCGTGGGCCGCGGGCCGACGTTGTTCCTTGGCCTGTCGAGCGCGCGGCATCTCGAGCTCCTGTCGACGCAGCGGTTCAAGTCCGGCGTGCAGGCGCTCCATCTCCGTCGCAAGGCGGGATGAAGCCGCACGCTCGAGGGAGCGCCCCCCGCCCCGTCCGAGCCCGTCACGACAGGGCCGCGAGGCGGTCAACGCCAGGGATCGCCTCCACCTGGAGCGAGCACGCCGCCGGCGCGGGTCCGGGCCGGGACGCGACCTCCACGCCCGGAACACACCGCGCAGCCTTCACTCAGGGACAACATGGCCGACGAGAGCGTAGACCTGTTTCAGTTCATGGCGCTGCGGTCGGCGGAGAGGGTCGATCCGGTCAACGAGCGACTCCGGTTCGTCCGGGATTGCCTGCTGGTGCCCCGTCCGGACACGGTGGTTTCGTCCGGCACGAACGCCACGGCCGCCCAGGCCCTGCCGGCCGGACAGCACGACGTCGACCTCTTCTCGCCTGCCTCACCTTCGCCGATCGGCAGGACCGTCTACACGAGCCTCTTCCCGGCCACGTCCACCGGGGCGGGAATGCGGAAGGCGGGCCGCCCGGGCGGCCAGGCCGGAGCCCGCGAGGCGGCCATCGATGGCGCGGAGGCGCTGCTGGTCCAGGGCTTCACCTACGGGAGCGGGACGGCCGCGTACCTCACGGGGCCGATCGTGGAGACCCTCGAGGCCTCGCAGCCGGTCTCGCCTCAGCAGGCGATGTCCCTCGGCGCGCTGACGAGGCGCCGCAGCTACACCGCGCGAGGAACGCTCCACCTCCTCCCGGATCGCCTGGCCGACCTCCCCACGCCCATGCGCTCCACCTTGCTCGCGGCCTCGGCGTTCTTCGCCGAGGCGCGGGCCACCCCTCGCCCCGGGACGGACTCGCTGGACGACACCTTTCTGAAGAAGCTCCAGGTGGCGCTCGGGCTCGACGCGTCGACGTCCGCGCTGGTGAGCCTGGTCTTCAACGACGCCGGCGGGCACGCGAGCGCCTTCGCGCTCACGCGGCGGGTGCTCTTCGACGTCCTCTACGCGCTCTATGTGCTGCGCCGCCGTCACGAGCTGTCGCTCGAGCCGGCCCTGCAGGGCCTCGCGCTGTGCCATACGCTGGAGGCGCTGGCGACGCGCCAGTACTTGAGCGCCGTCCTCGACGGGCGCGCGGCGCCACCGCGGATCCTCGCCACCTTCTCGACGGTGTGGCCGTCGCTGGCCGCCGCTCCGCTGAGCGGGGAGGCCGGGCTCGAGCGGCTCACGGCGCTGGGGCTCCTGGCTCCCCGGAACTTCTCGGAGCTCGAAGCCCTCCTCCGCGCGACGCCGGTGGTCCACCCGCTCTTCGCCCGCCTCGATCGCGCCTTCGCCCCGTTCAACTCGCTCGTGCCCATCGGCCTCGGCGACCTCAAGGTCGTGAAGCAGAAGTTCCTCGGCTACCGCAAGGGCGAGATCGCGCACATCGAGACCGTCCTCGACGGCGAGAGCAAGACCCGCGTGCACCGCGCTTTGGACCGCTCCGAGAACACGTTCTCGGTGAGCTCCTCCAGCGAGACCGAGACCAGCAAGGACACGCAATCGACCTCGCGCTTCGAGCTCAAGAACGAGGCGGAGCAGGCCATCAAGACCGACCTCGCCCTGAACGCCAACGCGACCGTGACCTACAAGGGCAATCCCGTCGTCGACGCCTCGCTCGCCGCGGGCATGTCCTTCACCAACTCCCGGTCGGCCACCGAGAAGAGCTCGAAGAACTTCGTCAACGAGGTCCTCGCCAAGGCCACGAGCCGCGTGCAGAGCCGCGTCGCGCAGCAACGCAGCCAGACCCGCATCACCGAGTCCGAGGAGACGAGCACCCACGGGTTCACCAACGCGGCGGGCAACGGCCACATCTCCGGGATCTACCGCTGGCTCGACAAGATCTACGAGGGCCAGGTGTACGACTTCGGCAAGCGGATGATGTTCGAGTTCGTGGTGCCCGAGCCGGCGGCCTTCTACGTCGAGTCCCGGCTGCACGCCCACGCGGCAGCGCTCCCCATCCCCAAGTACCCGGTCGCCACGCAATCGGGCGGCGGCGACGTGCCGAGGATGCCCGTCGGCTCCCCGGGGGAGATCGACGAGGCGACCTACCAGGAGCTGAGCCGCACCTACGATCTGCGGGACTTCCCGTACCCCGCCGCCACCCTGGCCGCCGTGCCGGTGAAGACCACGTCCGGCGAGCTCGCCTTCCACAAGGGCGTGCCGTACGACGTCACCAACCCGGCCATCACGGAGACCTTCACCGGGGTGCTCGGGAGCGTCCCGGCCGGCTACACCGTCTCCGCGGTCCGGGTCACCGGGAGCGCCGAGTTCGTGCAGCGCGCCGAGGCAAATCCCGATTGGATCAACACGCTCGACGTCTCGATCAATGGGCGGCTCGTGTTCCATCGCGTGGACGAGACACAGAAGACCTGGACGGACGTGAACCAGCTCGGCGCGCCGGCACGCGGGGTCGCTCCGCCCGAGCTCACCCGCCCGCCGCTCCCCGCCGGCTTCGCCGCGGGCGCCGAGGTGCGGATCGACGTCTTCACCAAGACCTGCCTCTCCCACCAGCTGAGCCTCGAGCTCGATCTCGAGCGGGGGCCCGCCGTCCTGACGGCCTGGCAGGACGCTGTGTTCAACGAGGTCGCGCGCAGGGTGAACCAGGGGGGCCAGTCCACCGCGGGAGCGCAGGACCTCGAGTCACGGCGGATCGCCTACCGGCGCCAGCTCGCCGAGCTTCGCGCCAAGACCGTCAACGAGATCACGCAGGGCCGCTCCGAGGCATGGAACGAGGCGCAGGTGCGCACCGAGCTCAAGCGCCAGTGCCTGGCAATGATCGCCAAGGAGTTCGACGCGGACGCGTCGGACGACCTGCTGCCCGCTGTCGCGGGGGTGGCCCGGCGTGCGGTGGACGTGGACTTCCCCGTCCTCGACGTGGTCGAGGGCTACGAGAAGCCGGGCGGCTCGGTCGTCGAGGCGAGCGTCCGGTTCCGCGACCAGCCCGACGACCCGGTGCCCACCTTCACCGCGCCGAGCATCGACGACGCGCGTGCGCGGGGCCGGCTGGTCCGGTTCCTCGAGCAGTCCTTCGAGTGGGCCCAGCTCTCCTACGTCTTCTACCCGTACTTCTGGGCGCGCATGCCGGAGTGGATCCAGCTCATGGACCGCGAGGATCCGTCCGACCCGATGTTCACGGAGTTCCTCCGGGCCGGCTCGGCGCGCGTCGTGCTCGCCGTCCGGCCTGGCCACGAGAACGCCGTGCTGCACTTCCTGGCGACCCGCGAGCCCTGGCTCGGCGGGCCTTCACCGGTGATCGGCGATCCGCTCTTCCTCCCGCTCTACGAGGAGATCCGGGATGCGCAGGACGACGTCGCCGGCGGCACGCCGTCGGGCGAGCCGTGGACGTTCGCGCTGCCCACCTCGCTCGTCTATCTGGAGTCCGAGCGGTATCCGCTGGTGAAGGAGTATCGGCCGGACCCCCCGGTCTGACGGACGCCATGCCGACCCTCGGCGTCGAGCTGCTGCCCGAGGACGACAGGTTCCTCGACGACGGCAGCGAGGAGCCTGGCGCCACCACGCCGTCCGCCGGTGCGGTTCCTGGCGCGAGCGACCTCCAGTACGTCGATCGCGTCGCCCGCTACGAACGAGAGCTCGCCGCCGGCCTCCAGCGGATCCGCTTTGACCGCCTCCCGGCGGAGGCGCGCCCGAGCCTGGAGGTGAGCCTGCCCGGCCGCAAGGTCGCGGTGGTGCTCGACGCGGCGCTGGACGCGCGGCTGCTGGAGATCTACGTCGTGCACGGCTGGGCAGGGATCCGCGCGGTCCAGGCCGCGCTGCGGCGGGCCGCGGAGGGCACACCCTCCCGGTTCCTCTGGCCGTGGGGCGTCATCGCGGCGTTCTTCGCGTTCACCCGGAACCGGCTCGTGCTCCAGGTCCGAGCGGCGCTCATCGCGGTGGAGCGGCTCGCGGCCGCCGACCTCGTGACCGGTCTCGAGGCCGCCGACGCGCTGGCGACCGCGGCGTGGGACGCGCTCCAGCTCGAGACGAGCACCACGGACGCCTCCGGCCGGACAAAGCGCCTCCCGGCGCGAGAGACGTCTCCTTCCTGGGACACGCCGCTCACCCGGGCCAAGCTCTTCTACTCGATCGGCGCGCCGGAGCTGGGTGCAGAGCTGCTGACAGCGACCAATCGGGCCGTCGAGGAGCTCCGGCTCCATCTCGATCTCGAGGCCAGAAGGGACCGGCTGGCCGAGGCGATCGAGTCGTTCCGGTCCGAGGTCAGCGGCGGGGCGCCCTCCGAGTACGATCTCGCCGAGCTGATCGAAAAGGCGGCCGAGCAATCGAAGGTCGTCGAGGAACGGTACCGTGAGGTGCATGCGCTCTGCCCGCTGGCCGTCCTGGCCATCCCGCTCCTCGCTCCGCCCGTCACCCTGGGTGACCTGGGACAGGCGATCGGCGAGTGCCTGACCCGGCTCAAGGAGGACACGGCCAGGCTCGCGGAGGGGCTGTCGCGCCGCGAGAGCTGGGTGCAGGATCTGGCGCCCGTCGTCGAAGGGCCTCTCGAGACGCTCTTCCCTCCCGAGCTCTGCCTCGAGGACGATGCCGTGCGGAAGGCGCTCGAGGAGGTGGAGCGGGATCCGGCGTGCTTCTCGCTGCTCCGCCACGAGACCCTGGTGCGCCTGGTCGAACGTGGACTGGTGGTGAAGGACGACCTCCGGTTCGTGGTCCTGAGCCACACCATCACCGCCATCCTGACCGAGCAGGCAAAGCTGCAGGAGCGCCAGGAGCAGCTCGGCGCGCTGGCCAGAGGCCTCGCCAAGCTGGCCGCGGCCATGTCGATCGTTTCATTGGTCGTGCCGGCCGCCCGCGGGGTGTCGACCCTGCTCGACATGGGGCTGCTCGCCTACCAGGCGTACGACGTGGTCCACCAGCTGAGCCGGATGGATCAGCTGGTGTCGGAGCGACTGCTGGGCCTGAACGCCCGCCGCGCCGAGGAGGTGGCCGCGCTCGGCCGCGTGGCGCAGATGCGGCCGGAGTACCGGAGCGCGATGACCCGCGCCCTCGAGACCGAGATCCTGCTCATCGCCGCGGGCGGCGCGCTGCCCCAGTTCCAGCTGGCCCTGCACCTCCGCGGCTTCCACTTCGATCTCGAGACGCTGGTGGGGGACTGAAGCGCCGTGGGCGTGCCCAGACCGACCC
>JAEZXM010000147.1 GCA_023419875.1 Pseudomonadota bacterium
TGCCTCCTCTCGGGCTGGCTCTCGGAGGTCCCGCGCGCCGAGCGGGCTGCCCTCGGCGTCCGGACGCGGCTCCTCGCCGGCGCGCGGCGGCCGGGTGAGAGCCGCCGGGCCTACCGCAGGTGCCTGCGCGCCCACCTCCGCGACCTGGGCCGCCAGGCCGGGATCACCTGGGTCGGCGGAACGGTGTAGACTCGCGCGCCCATGTCCCAGACGGGCGAGAGCGCCTGCCCCGACTGTGCCGGGGCTGGCTACGTGGTCGAGCAGGTGCTCGGGGAGAGCGCCCGGGCGCGCCGCTGCACCTGCCAGTCGGCCTGCCCACGCTGCGGCGGCGCCGGGTACCTGCTCGTCCCCTCGGGCTCGACCTCGGTGGCCCAGGCCTGTGCCTGCCGCCACCTCGACGAGCGGATCGCCCTCTTCAACCAGATCGGCATCCCACCGGTGATCGCCGGAGCTTCGTTCCAGCAGCCGCGCACCTGGCACCCGGGCCAGGTCCAGGCGAAGGGCATCGCCGAGGGGTTCGCGCACAAGTTCCGCCTCGACCAGCCGACCCGGGGCTTCCTGCTCTACGGGCGTCCGGGCGGCGGCAAGACCCACCTGTTGACCTCGACGCTCCGGTACCTCGCGCTCGAGCGCGGCGTCGCCTCGCGGTACGTCGAGTTCCTGCTGCTCCTCTCGGACATCCGCGCCGGCTTCAACGCGAACCGGAGCCACATGGAGATCCTGAAGCCGCTCCTGGCGGTCCCGGTGCTCGCCATCGACGAGCTGGGGAAGGAGCGCGGGACCGAGTGGGAGCGGTCGATGCTCGACGAGCTCATCAGCCGGCGCTTCAACTCGGGGCTGGCGACGCTCTTCGCGACCAACTACTTCCTGCGGGCCGAGGAGTCGCCGGTGCGGGAGGAGCCGGGCCGGCGCGTCTCGACGCGCTCGCCCGAGTTCGCGCGCGAGGCCGAGGCGATGACGCTCCCGCAACGCGTCGGGGACCGGGTGTACTCCCGCCTGACCGAGATGTGCGAGTTCGTGAAGCTCGATCCCGGCATCGACTTCCGCGGAAATCAACCCAACTCCGGGCCGCGCGGGGGCGCGTACTGGAGCTGATCGCGTCGGGTTTCCTGCCCGGCGCGGACGTGGCAGGGTGGAGTCCATGACGCCCTCCCCCCGCCCGCTCCTCCTTGCCCTCGCGAGCCTCGCGATCGCCTGCGCCGCTCCGCGCCCGTCGACCCGGGCGGCCGCCGCCGCGCCCCCCGAGCCGCCTGCGCCGCAGGGCCGGACCGGCATGGAACCGAGCGTGAACCCCTTCCTGCACGCGCAGGGGCGCGATCTCGTGGACGGCCAGGGGCGGAAGATCCTGCTGAAGGGGATCGCCTTCGGCAACGACGTCTGGTCGAACCGCTGGATCCCGCCGGCGAACCACCACGGCGAGGCGGAGTACGCCGAGCTCCGGGGGATGGGGCTCAACGCCGTCCGGTTCTACCTGAGCTACCGGTTCTTCGAGGACGACGACGCGCCCTTCGAGTGGGTGCCCGAGGGCTTCGCCTGGCTCGACCGGAACTTCGCCTGGGCGCGCGCGCACGGCATCTATCTCGTGCTCAACCTGCACGTGCCGCAGGGCGGGTTCCAGTCGCTCGGCCACGGCGGCGCGCTCTGGCGCGATCCGCAGAACCAGCAGCGGTTCGTCGCGCTCTGGCGCGAGATCGCGCGGCGCTACAAGGACGAGCCGGCCCTCGGCGGCTACGACATCCTCAACGAGCCGGTGGTGGCGGCGGACCCGGCCGAGTGGGAGCGGCTCGCGCGGCGCACCGTGGCGGCGATCCGCGCGGAGGACCCGGCGCACGCCATCTTCGTCGAGCGGCTGAACGCGGTCATCGGCTCCGGGCCCCAGCCGGACTGGAACGAGGACCGGAACGGGAAGATGAACTTCTTCCTCCTCGACGACACCAACGTCGTCTACGAGTTCCACTTCTACAAGCCCATGGCGTTCACCCACCAGGGCGCGAGCTGGGTCCCGCCGCTCCGGAACGTCTCGACCTCCTGGCCGGGCCCGTTCCGCGACTGGGACGGCAGGACCAAGACCGGCGACCGCGAGTACCTGGCCCGCGAGCTCGCGCCCTACTTCGCCTTCCGGCGAGAGCACGATGTGCCGCTCTTCCTGGGCGAGTTCGGCGTCGTCCGCTGGGGCTTCACCGGAAAGCGGAACGGGGCCGGCTGGGTGACGGACGTGCTCGACCTCGTCCTCGCCGAGGGCGTGAGCTTCTCGTACCACTCGTTTCACGAGGAGCCGTTCGGCCTCTACGGCACCGCGGCGAGCGCGGCTCCCGCCCTGCGGAACGAGGCGCTCGCGGAGGTGCTCGCGCGGAAGGCCGGCGGCTCCGGCCCTCCGCCGTGATCGGGTGGGGGCGCACGCGGGCGCGCAATGCGCGAAACATGCACGGTGCGTGTACGAAACGGTACGTGTACGGAGCGGCCGTCCACCGGCGCCGACGCACCCTCATCGCGCAGCCGACGCCCATTTGATAACCGTGGAGTGCACTTCCTTACGGGAGGAACCCATGAAGCGGCTCATCCTGGCGGTGGCCTTCACGCTCGCGCTCGCCGCGTGCGGCGGCGGCGGTGGCCCGAGCTTCCGAGATCCGGAAACGCTCCAGCTCGCCTTCGGGACACCGGTGGACGTCGAGGATTACTCGGACGAGTACTACGCCGCCGAGAGCGGAGTCAGCGGCGCGGCGGACGTCCTGGCGTTCCCGGACGCGGTCGACGAGACGACCGCGATGCAGCTGGCGAACAGTCTCCTCATGTCCGCCAACCAGATGGGAGAGGACATGGAGACCCTGCCCTTCATGCTCTTTCCCGGGATCGCCTTCTGGGACGACCCCGATTGCATGTCGGTCACCCCCGGCGCGGAGATCACGTTCGATCACTGCCGGATGACGGCCAGCGAGGAGGGAGTGAGCGGGACCTTCTCCATGGACGGGTTCTTCGACGCGGACCCGGGATCGGTCGTATGGGACGTGAACTGGTCCCTGCACGCCAGCGGGCCCTTCGAGGACCTGGGGCAGGCGACCATGCGAATCTCGAATCACGCGGTGGGGAACATCGTCATCACGCCCGGCGATCCGACGACCCAGATCGACGGGTCCTCGCGTTCGGACCTCTCCGTCAGCATGTCCGCGTCCCAGTACGGATCCGACAGCTTCGCCGTGACCCTGAACGCGGACTACGATCAGCTCCAGTACGACCAGGTCCAGTCCTGCCTGACCGGCGGGACCATCACGCTGAAGACCCTCTGGGCCGATGTCCCCTCCGGCATGGGCGACGTCTATACCGACTCCGGCGTCCAGTTCTCCTGGATCGGCTGTGGCCAGGCGCAGGTCGCCTGGCCGGTCCCGTAGCCGCCGACCCGGCCTCCGCTTTCGAGGCCCACGTTGGGCCAGGATGGGGCGCAGCACCACAGTTGACCGGGCGCCGGAGCCCGTCTATGAATCGCCGTCCGTCCGCGTCTCTGCCGGACAGAAGGAACCCACATGGCCCGCGTCACCGTCGAGGACTGCCTGCCCCTGGTCGAGAACCGGTTCGCGCTCGTGCTCCTCGCGACGAAGCGCACCCGCCAGCTCATGGCCGGCGCGCGCCCGCTCCAGCCGGAGACCAAGAACAAGCCGCCCGTCCTCGCGCTCCGCGAGATCGCCACCGGCAAGGTGCGGTTCGACCGCTCCGTCCGCGAGGCGCTCTCCGGCAAGTTCGACAAGGAGAAGGGCATCCCGGCAGGCCAGACGAGGACGCTGCGGTAGGTCCGATCCAGGAACCGTCTCGGGAAGGGCGCGCTCGGGCGCGCCCTTTCGCGTTTCACGCGGCGCTGCGCCGCCCCAGGTAGCCCAGCTTCTCGCTCGTCCCGAGCCGGTAGCTCCGCCGCAGCTCGCGAAGGAGCCCGTCGAGATCCGCTTCGGAGACGTACCGCCCCTCGAGCCAGCGCGCGTAGCCGCCGCCGAGGCGGTTGGCCTCGCGATAGCGGTGCAGCTCGTCGCCGCCGAGGTGGGCGCGATACGCCACCCGATCGAACAGCCGCCGGCGCAGCGCCGGGCTCACGCGCCGGAGCCCGCGGCGCCACAGGTGCAGGAGCAGGAGCGCGAACTTGTCCACCTCGGCCTGCACCTCGAGCTCCAGCAGCGACACGGGGCGCCCGGCCGCGGCCCGCGTGGCGAGGTAGACGAAGTGCGAGACGCCCTCGGCCGCCGGCGCGAGGTGGCGGAGCACGCGCCGGGCGACGATGCGCGGGCGCCGCAGGTG
>JAEZXM010000186.1 GCA_023419875.1 Pseudomonadota bacterium
GCGAGGGCGAGGGGGAGACGTGAGTCAGCGCACCGGCTCGACCTCGATCCGGACCTCGTCGTTCGTCTCGCTGACCTTCCCGTCGAGCATGGACTGGGTCCACCGCTTGCGGTAGCCGACCCGCGGGAAGAGCGTCGCCTCCTCGAAGACGACGAAGCCCTGTATCAGGCTCGACGAACTCCCCTCTCCGATGTCGGCACGGAGCCCGCCTTCCCGCAACAGAGCCTCTCGCAGCTGGCGCGCGACACCCGCATCCTCGAGCTTTCGGTACGAGAGGAGCACGCATCCGCCGGAAGCGCCGGGGCCGCACGCCACACGCCCGTCGAGCCGGTACGCGATCGACGCGCTCGGTTTCCCCCCGTCGAGCGTGGTGGGGCCATCCGTGACGATCCACTCGGTCCCGACCTCGAGCGCCTCGCGTGGAACGATCCCGACGAGGAGCTCCCAGAGATCCTGCATCGGCGCACGCGCGATCGCCTCGAGCGCCCGACCGCGCGCCACGATCCGGTCGAGCCCTCCGCCGACCTCGTCCGCGAGCGCCGCGTCGATGCTCGTTTCCACCTCCGGTGGGAGCCGGATCGCCTCCAGATCTCCCGCGAGTGACACCGAGAGCGTGCCGGCGCCGTACCGCGCGAGCACGTCCTCGAGATCCGGACGAAGCACGCCCGGGGAGGCGTGCCGGTCGCTCGGCTCGAACGCGACCGACCATCCGCCGTCCGGGCGCTGCGTCGCGGTGAGCGATGCCCAGCGGCTCCCGTCGAACTTCGCGCGCTCGCCGCCAGCCGTCCGCTCGGCGTACCACCGGATCCGGACGTCGGCCCGGGTCGGGTCGGGCCACCGGAACGCGGGCGTGGTCGGACCGCCCGCGTGGGCGACGCGGGGACGCTCCGCGATCCCGGAGCGCACGCCTGCCGCGATGGTCGCCGCCGCCACGCCGGACGCGAGAAGCCACGCGGAGACGAGCGCCACGGCCGCGAGGAGAGGCGCCTGCGGGATGATCCGCCGGTGGAGCTGGCGCATCCACGACGCGCGCAGCCGCGCTTCCAGGTGCGGGGGCCGCTGCGTGCGCCGGCGCGGACGAACGACCTCGAAGGTGGCGGAGTAGAGGAGCTCCAGCTCTTGCCGGGACAGCTCCGCGACCGCCCCGCTCCGGATCCGGCTGGACAGGCGCGCCGTCGCGCGCGCGCACCGGAACGTGGAGAGAACGGGGACCGCGAACGCCACGGCGAACGCACCGTGCTGCCAGCTCGCGGTCGCGAGGGCCAACCCAACGTAGGCGAGCGACGGCATCGCGGCGAGCCCGGCCTCGAGCACCGCGTGGCGCCTGCACACCACCGCATGGAGGAGCCGCCCGCCGCCCAGGAAGCCGAACGGGACGAGGTCGAGGCCGTTGGCCACGACCGCGATCCAGGCCGTCTCGCGCAAGACCGGGACGTCGCGCAGCGGCGTGAAGAACACCGCCGCAGCGAGGACGACGCCGGGGACCGGGCCGGCGAGCGTCGCGGCCGCGTGCTTCCAGGGGTGCGGCTGGGACGCTCCGACGACCGTGATGTGGAACGGCATCAGGAGCGATCCACGTTCGCGGCAGCCGGAGGCGCGCATCGCGAGCGCCCATCCGAGCTTGTGCACGAGCAGGACGGCGGCGGCGAGCAGCGCCTGGCGCGCAGAGACGACCCCTTTCACGATGAGCACGAGCCCGGCGAGGCCCACCACGAACGACGGGATGACGGGGAGCCAGGCCCGCAACGCGGCGCCCGAGTCCGAGCGCAGCGCGCGCACCGCGGCCTCGAAGGCGGGATCGGCGGCTACCGGTCCTGGGTCGGCTGCGAGCGGCGCGTTCACCGGGTTCGGGTCCACGAGGCTCCTTGGAGGGACCGACTCTACATGGGGCACCCCTTGCCCGGAACAGCGGATGCCCGGTGGGCGTCAGCGCACCGGCTCGACTAGCCCGCACGGGTCGCGACCGCCCAGACGCGCGGCCTCCCCATCCTCACCAAGGACTCGACGCTCCACGCCTTCCCGGGCGCGAGATGTATCTGGTGAGGGTTCCGAGCGAACGCGGAGCCGCTCACAGCAGATCTGCATCACCGGTCGCCCGTCCGTCACCGTCCCCCGCGGCCGCCGGGCTGCTCCACCAGCACCCGAACCCGGAACACCGTCCCCCGATCGATCTCGCTCTCCACCTCGACGTCCCCGCCGTGCGCCCGTGCAATCCGGCGCGCGAGCGCGAGGCCCAGGCCGAAGCCGCCGCTCTCGCGTGTGCGGCTCCGGTCGGTCCGGAAGAAGGGCGTGAAGAGGCGAGGCAGGTCCTCGGGCGCGATGCCGATCCCATCGTCACGGACCTCGACCACCGCTGCGCCCGGAACGGAGCGCGCGCCGAGGCGGACGGGCGCGGGCGCGGCGGAGTACTTGGCGGCGTTGTCGAGCAGGTTGTCGAGCAGCCGCCGGAGAAGCGCGGCGTCGCCGAGGACGCCGGGGAGGTCGGCGGCCACCTCGGTCTCCAGCGTCCGTGACGGCCAGCGCTCGGCGAACCGCCGCGCCGCCTCGGCGACCACCGTCCGGAGGTCCACGGGCGCGCGCTGGATCGAGCCGGCGGCCCTGCCCTGCGCGGCCAGGTCGAGCCGCGCCGCCGAGAGCACATCGTCCACCAGGCGATCCAGCTCGTCCAGGTCCGCGCCGATCTCGCCGAGGTAGCGGCGCGCGCGGTCGAGGTCGCCCTCCGCCGCGAGCTCCAGCGCCACGCGGATGCGGGCGAGCGGCGTGCGCACCTCGTGCGAGACGTTGGCGAGCAGCTCCTTCTCGGCGCGGACCTGGACCTCGATCCGCTCCGCCATCTCGTCGAACGCGCGGGCGAGGTCGCCCACCTCTCCCCGCGCCCGCACCCGGGCGCGCGTCGTGAGGTCACCGGCGCCGAGGGCGCGCGCGGCGCGGGTGAGCCGCTCCACCGGCGCGGCGATGGACCGGGCGAGCGGCAGTGAGGCGAGAGCGATCGCGGCGAGCGCGACGAGCAGGAGCCACGGGCCGGGCGCGTGCCGCACGAACCGGAACACGACCTGGCCGCCGCCCGTGAGGGGGATTGCCCGGCCGTGCCTCCCACCCGGGAAACCCCGCGCCTCGGTGGCGTCGGGCCCGAGCCGGGGGCGGAGCGGCTCCGGGGCGGTCGAGGCGATCACCGTCCGCCCGTCCGTGGCGTACACCGTCGCCACCACCCCGAATGCCTGGCGCACGCGCTCGAGCTCGGCGCGGAGCGCCGCCGGATCGTCCCTCAGCTCCGAGACCCTTCCGGCGGCGTAGCGCGAGGCCCGATCCGCCTCCGACCACCAGCCGGTTTGCGAGAGGTGCGCGACGGTCCCGACCGCGAGCATCACCAGCACGATCACGAGCAGCCCGTGGAGGAAGATCCGCCAGAAGAGCGTGCGGTGGACGAGCGCCGTGGCGCCGCTGCGCCCCGCGTCGGCGGTCCCCGGCATCACTCGCCCTCCCCGGCCAGGACGTATCCGGAGCCGCGGACGGTCTTGATGAGCCGCGGCTGGCGCCGGTCGTCGCCCAGCTTCTGCCGGAGCCGGGAGACGTGGACGTCGATGGAGCGGTCGAAGGCGTCCTCGGCGGTGCCCCGGGCGAGCTCCATGAGCTGCTCGCGGGAGAGCACGCGCCCCGCCCGGCGGGCGAGCGCCTCGAGCAGCGCGAACTCGTAGGCGGTGAGGTTCACGGACCGCCCGTCCAGCTCGACGGTCCGCGCCGCCGGGTCGATCCGCAGCGCGCCCACGCGGAGGACGCCGAGCGCCGGCCCCGCCCGCCCCTTGGCCCGCCGGGTGACCGCCCGGATGCGGGCCAGCAGCTCCCGCGGGGAGTACGGCTTGGCGAGGTAGTCGTCCGCCCCGAGCTCGAGCCCCATCACCCGGTCGGCCTCCTCGCCCCGCGCGGTGAGCACGATGATCGGCACGTCGGAGCGGCCCCGGATCTCGCGGCAGACCTCGAGGCCGTCCTTGCCCGGGAGCATGAGGTCGAGCAGCACCACGTCGAACTTTCCGCCCACCGCCTCGGCCAGCCCCCGGCGCCCGTCGCCCACCACCACCACCGCCACCCCGTGGCCCTCGAGGTACTCGCGGGTGAGCGCCGCGAGCCGGGCGTCGTCCTCGACGAGGAGCGCGAGGAGCGGGGTGGCGGAGGAGGCGGTCACGCCCGTCATTCTAAACGCCCGTTCGTGCTGAGCGTAGCGGCCGCGCAGCGGCCGCGGAGTCGAAGCACGAGATCGTGCTGCCGGTCCGGAGCGCGCTCACCGCATCCACCGGTGCATGCGCTCCACCTTCTTCGTGAGCTGCGCGCGCTGCTCGGGGGTGAGGACCCCGTGCACCTCGACGCCCGCGTCCACAGCCTCGTGAGCGAGCGCGCGCATCGCCTCGAACCGCTCGTCGACGAGCGCGTGGAGCCGCGCCCGGTCGGGGTTTGCGCTCTGCCACTGCGTCAGCACCTCGCCGTGGAACGCCTCACGGCCCTGGTGCAGCGCCGCGCCCTTCGTGAGGAGGCGATCCTTGATCGCGTGGATCTGCTGCCGCTGCGCGTCCGTTGCGTCGAGATCGTCGAGGGTGTCGTCGACTCGGTCGGTGACGAACGCGGCCATCTCCGCCGGGTCGTGGCTCCGGTGATGGCCGCAGCGCCCTCCCCAGCCGGCGAGGACGACGACGCCGGCGAGGCCGGCGAGGGTGAGCAGGTTGCGCGTCATGGCTTCCTCCGTCTTCGCGGCCGACCGGGATGGACGGCGGCGACAGGGGGAGCATCGTTCCCGCCGCCGTCCCGGGCTTGTCCGTGGGATGAAGAAACGTTAAGCGTGTGGCTCCCGAGCCATCCGTCTCCATGAGCCTCGTCTCCGCCAGCCAGCTCTCGCTCGCGTTCGGCCCCAAGGTCATCTTCGACCGGGCGGCGTTCTCGATCGGGCCTCAGGACCGGATCGGCCTCGTCGGCGCCAATGGCACGGGAAAGTCGTCGTTGCTCAAGATCCTCTCCGGCGAGCTCTCTCCCGACGCGGGGGAGCTGACGATGCGGCGGGGCGCGCGCGTCGGCTACCTCCCGCAGGACGTGACCGCCCTCCCCGACCTCCCCCTCGTCGAGTCCGTCCTCGCGACGGTGCCGGGCAGGGCGGGGCTGGAGACCCGTCTCGCCACGACCGAGGCCGCGCTCGCCGCCTCCGGGGACGAGGCCGAGCAGCTCGAGTTCTCGGAGGACCTCGCCGAGCTGCACGAGGAGCTGGACCACTTCGAGGAGCACTTCGGCCGGCGGCGCGCCGAGCGGATCCTGCTCGGCCTGGGCTTCGCGCCGGAGCGGCTCGACGAGCCGGCGCGGAACCTCTCCGGTGGCTGGAAGATGCGCGCCGCGCTCGCCGGCCTCCTCCTCACCGACCCCGACCTGCTCCTCCTCGACGAGCCCACGAACCACCTCGACGTCCCGACGCTCACCTGGTTCGACGCGTTCCTCCGGAGCAAGCGCAAGGCGCTGCTCCTCGTGTCACACGATCGCGAGTTCCTGAACCGCCAGATCGACCGGGTGCTCTCGCTCGAGCCCGAAGGGCTGCGCAGCTACGCCGGGACCTACGACGACTACCGCCGGCAGCGCGCCGAGGAGGAGCTGCGCCTCCTCGCCCAGGCCGAGCGCCAGGAGGCGAAGCGGGCGCAGCTCGAGCGGTTCATCGAGCGGTTCGGGGCCAAGGCGACCAAGGCCCGACAGGCGAAGAGCAAGGAGAAGCAGCTCGAGCGGATGGAGGAGGTGCAGGTCCTCGAGCACCGCGACACGCTCCGGTTTCAGTTCGCCGAGGCGCCGCGCTCCGGGCGCGAGGTGCTGCGGCTCGAGGGCGTCCGCAAGGCGTTCGGCCCGCGGGTGGTCTACCGGAGCGCGGACGCGCGCGTGCAGCGAGGCGAGCGCGTGGGCGTCATCGGTCCGAACGGCGCGGGGAAGACGACGCTGCTGCGGCTCGTGGCGGGCGAGCTCGCGGCCGACGCCGGAGAGATCGTGCTCGGCCACGGCGTCGTCGCCGGCTACTACGCGCAGCACCACTTCGACAAGCGCGACTCCGACGGCCAGCTCCGCACCAGCGGCACCGGCACGCTCGACCCCGACAGGACGATCCTCGAGACCCTCTGGGATCTCGTCCCCGACCGCGGCGAGGCCTACGTGCGGAGCGTCGCCGGCTCGTTCCTCTTTTCCGGCGACGACGTCCAGAAGCGGATCGCCGTCCTCTCGGGCGGCGAGCGGGCGCGCGTGGCGCTCGCGAAGCTCCTCCTCGTGCCCGCCAACCTGCTCGTCATGGACGAGCCCACGAACCACCTCGACCTCGACTCGTCCGAGGCGCTCATCGAGGCGCTCCAGGCGTACCGGGGGACGCTCCTCTTCGTCTCGCACAACCGGAGCTTCCTGAACGGGCTCGCCACGGCGATCTGGGAGGTGAAGGACGGCGGCGTGCTGCCGTTCCCGGGGAACCTGGACGACTGGCTGTATCACCAGCAGCAGCTCGAGGAGGCCGCGGAAGCCGTGGGCTCCGCTCGCGCGCAGCAAGGGGGCGGAGTCGAAGGGCGAGAGGACGGTGATGCCGCCGCCCTGCGCTCCCCGGACCGCCGCCGCGCCGAGGCCGAGGCCCGCAACGCACGCGGCCGCCGCGAGAAGCCGGTCCGCGACGAGATCGCCCGGATCGAGGCGCGGATCGCGGACCGGGAGGCGGAGGAGAAGGAAACGACCGCCGCGCTCGCAGATCCCGCGCTGTACGAGGACTTCGCCCGGGCGCGGCCGTTCATCGAGCGGCAGGCCGCAGCGCGCGCGGAGCTGGAGAAGCTGTACGCGGAGTGGGAGGACGCGCAGCGGAGGCTGGAGGGGATGCGGGGGGAGGGGTGAGCTTCATGCGGTGCGAGCGGCGCGTGGTCACAGAGGAACCCGCGCGACGCGCACGGCGAGGTAGGGGCCGGGCTCGCCCTGCTCAGTGGTGAACGCCTCGACCATTCGAAGCGCCTCCCCGAGTTCCGGAACGAGGCAGTAGGCGTTTACCTTGTAGTCGCGCGCCATGAGATTGCAGGAGAGCGGCGAGCATCCCAGGTCCTTCCACTGCCCCCAGCAGACCACGTCGAACCCGAGTATGTCGCACTCGTCGGGGCCGTCTCCACCCGGCAACACCGGTAGATCCGCACCGAACAGGTCGTCGGGACCGAGGTCCTTCCAGCGCCCGTCGATGAAGGTGCGGAGCGCGGCCCAGTAGGCGAACAGGTCGTACTTCCGACCGTTCGTGCTCGGGACGGTCGCCAGTGCCTGGTCGGCGGTGGAGTAGCACCACGCGCGATTGTGGGTCCAGTGCTGAACCCAATCAGGCGGGCGACTCGAAAGGCAATCGCTGACACTGCACACCTCGACCACGCCCGTTCGCTTCTCGGGGTCCCAGCTGGCGTCGGGGATCCAGGGCACCTTCACCTGGTAGCCGATGAACACCAAGCCTGGTAGGTCGTTGGTCTGCATCTTCTCCCCCGGATACACACAACTCCCGTGACGATTCCTACTGCCGCTCAAGTTGAGGTCATGAGGTCGGCACTACACCTCGATCTTCCCCGTCAGGATCCATTCCAGGTAGCGTTACCAGGCTCGGGGCCACCCAGGTTCTGCTGTCGGTCTCATGGTCCCAGACGAACACTTCACATCCGAGGATCTTGCCTCCGCAGATTCTGTACGCGAACTGGTTGCCGTTGCCGGCGTCCGCGTAGAAGAGCAGCGGGTCAAACGGCATGTACAGGTCGCGGAACTCGGCGAACACTCGGAAGTGCTGGTTCTGCTCGCGGATGACCGTTGTCGGCCACACGAGTTTCTCTCCGTAGGCGCCTTTCACCCCGTCACACTGCTGCAGGAGAGACCGCAGCTCATCCGGGAGGGCCACGGCGAGAGCCATCTCGGTCTGCCTGACGTTCTCGACACCGGCTGGCGGCCGGAACGCCGCCTTCGTCTCCAGAGACGAGATCAGCATCTTCCAGTCCCGTGTCGTCATGAAGCGAATAGACCACGTTGGCAGGGCAACGTCAGCCTGGTCGTGCCGCACTCCGGCGCGAGGCCCGTAGTGCCATGGCGCTCCTCCTGATCGGAAACGCACCGTCCCCGATCGGAAATCGTCATAGAACGCTTGCGCCCCAGTGATTCCGAACTGATTCCCGATCGCAATCCGCCCCATTCCGATCGGAACCCGCCATTGCGCGGCATTGTCAGACCCCCATGCGACCCTGCGCACGATGAGCGCCGCGCTCGCCATGGTCGCGATGGCCGCCGAACCGCCTTCGGAGTACGGCGGCGGTCACGTGCCCCCGAAGCTCGACCGGCCGCCGTACACGCCCCGGGAGCTGTACGAGCTCTTCAAGGGCGGCGAGCCGGAAGCG
>JAEZXM010000215.1 GCA_023419875.1 Pseudomonadota bacterium
CCGCTCCCCGACTGGCTCCAGACGCTCGCCATCGTCTTCACCCTCTTCCTCATCGCCCCGAGCTGGGGCTCGGTGGTGAACGGGTACTACACGGTGGGTCAAGACTGGTCGAAGATGCGGTCGAGCTACCTCACCAAGTTCTTCGTCCTGGGGATCACCTTCTACGGGCTCCAGACGGTGCAGGGGCCGACGCAGGCGCTCCGGGTGGTCTCGCAGCTCGTCCACTTCACCGACTGGGTCCCGGGCCACGTGCACATGGGGACCATGGGCTGGGTGACGCTGACCGTCTGCGCCTCCATCTACTACGTCATCCCTCGGATCTACGGGACCCGGATCCACTCCGAGCGGATCGCCAACGCGCACTTCTGGCTCGTGCTCGTCGGGCAGCTCCTCTTCTCGATCACGATGTGGATCACCGGGATCCGTCAGGGCTGGATGTGGAAGGCGATGGACGGGGAGGCGCTCCGCCACCCGAGCTTCCTCTCCACCCTCGAGGGCAACCAGCCATTCTGGCAACTCCGGACCGCCGCCGGCGTGATCTTCGCCGCCGGCATGATCCTCTTCGTCTACAACGTGCTCATGACCATCCGGAAGGGCAGGGCGCTCGAGGCCGCGGCGGCCTCGGCCCCGGCCTCGCCCGCCACGGCGGCGTAGGAGGAGATGTCCATGCTCGCCTCCATCTACAGGAAGCCGGTCGCCTTCGCGGTGGCCGCGACGGCGGTGGTGCTGGCCGGCACGATCGCCACCATGGCCTATCCCATGCTCCGCGAGGACATGCACCCCCGGGTCCCGGGCATGAGACCGCCCTCGGCCCTCGAGCTCGCCGGGCGCGACGTGTACCAGCGCGAGGGCTGCACCTCGTGCCACACGCAGACCGTCCGCCCGCTCCGGAGCGAGGTGGTCCGCTACGGCGGGAGCAAGGCCAAGGAGAAGGGCGCGCAGTACTCGATCGCCGGAGAGTTCGCCGACGACCACCCGTTCCTCTGGGGCTCGAAGCGGACCGGCCCGGACCTCGCGTTCGAGGGGTGGCTCAAGCCGTCCGGGGCCTGGCAGCGGGATCACCTCGCCGATCCACGGAAGGTGGTCCCGGGCTCGAACATGCCCAGCTACGCCTTCCTCGCGGATCGGCACCTGGACGGCGCAGCGGTCCAGGCGCACATGCGCGCGCTGCGGAAGGTGGGTGTCCCGTTCCACGCGGCGGACATCGAGAACGCGCCGCGGGCGGTCCACGGGAAGACCGAGATGGACGCGCTCGTCGCCTACCTGCTCTCCCTCGGCAGGGCGGTCGATCGGAGCGCCGGCGCCCCGGTCGCGGCGGCCCAGCTCGAGCAGGCCAACCCGGTGGCCGGCGACGCCGCGGCGATCGCCCGGGGCGGGACGCTCTTCGCGGAGAGCTGCGCCGTCTGCCACGGCGACCGCGGCGACGGCAAGGACGCCGACGGGATGGAGACCCCGGGGCCGAGCCTCACCGACGATCTGTTCCTCGGCGTGAAGGGCGACGCGCCCGACGCGGCCTACCTCGCGATGATCCAGGGCGGCAGCGAGGCGAAGCAGGCGCTGGGGCGCCCCGGCGTCCCGGAGGGCGGCATGCCGGGGTTCGCCGGGCAGATCCCGGACAAGGACCTCTGGTCGATCGTGGCCTGGATCCGGGCGCAGAAGCAGGAGGCAAGATGAACGAGCACGAGAGCCAGGAGCTCGACTTCGTCCCGGGCGAGGGCGACGGGCGGGTGCCGGTGGGCTGGCGGATCCTGTTCTGGGGGCTCATCGTCTTCGGCGCCTACTACCTCTGGCGCTACACGCCCGCCTTCACCGGGTGGACGCAGGCGTCGGACGCGGGCGGGGCGGCGGCCGGTTCGAGCGGCAGCGTCTTCGCCACGATCTTCTTCACCGCGGCGGCGGTGATCGCGGCGGCGGCGATCCTCTTCGCGCTCGCGCGGAGGAAGCGCTGAATGTCCCCGGAGACGGCGTACCTCGTCACCGGCGTCCTCCTCTGCGCGGCCCTCGCCGCGATCTGGGTGTGGTCGTTCTCCCGGCGACGCAAGGGTCGGATCGAGGCGCCCAAGTACACGATGCTCGAGGATGACGACTAGCTCCTACGCGCGCTGGCGCCGGGCCGCGGCCGCCCTGCAGGCCGCCGCGTTCGTGGGGCTGCCTTTCCTGAAGGTGAACGGTGAGAGCGCCTTTCGCCTCGACGTGCCCTCCGGGCGCCTCCACGCCTTCGGCCTCTCGCTCGCCGTGGACGAGGCGTTCGTGGTCCTCCTCGCCGTCCTGGCGGCGACGTTCGCCTTCCTGCTCGGCACCCTCGTCCTCGGCCGCGCCTGGTGCGGCTGGTCCTGCCCGCAGACGGTCCTCTCGGAGCTCACCGCGTGGGCGCTCCCGCGCGGCCCTGGGCGGAGGAGCGCCGGCCGCGGGCGCCGCCTCCTCGGGCTCCTCGCCGTCGCGGCGATCGCGGCGCTCACCGCGGCGGTCTCCCTCTGGTACTTCGTCCTGCCGGAGGAGTTCCTGGCGCGCCTCGCCGCGGGCCGACTCGGGCCGGTGCTCTCGTGGGGCTGGGCCGCGCTGGCCGGGATCCTGTTCGCGGACCTCGCCTTCGTCCGCCAGGTGTTCTGCGCCACCGTCTGCCCGTACGCGCGGCTCCAGGGCGTGCTCCTCGACCGCTCGAGCCTCGTCGTCGCCTACGACCGGACCCGCGCCGCCGACTGCATCGACTGCGGCGCGTGCGTGCGGGTATGCCCGACCGGCATCGACATCCGCGACGGCCTGCAGATGCAGTGTCTCGCCTGCGCGGAGTGCATCGACGCCTGCGAGCCCGTCATGCGCAAGCTCCGGCGGGCGCCGGACCTCGTGGGCTGGTTCCTCGGCGAGCCCGGGATCCTCCCCGCACTCTCCCGCGTCCGGCGGCTCCTCCGCCCGGCCGCGCTGGCCCTCGCCGCCGCGACCGTGGCGTCGCTCGGCCTCCTCGGCGC
>JAEZXM010000254.1 GCA_023419875.1 Pseudomonadota bacterium
GACTTGTTCTTCGCGGTCGAGACGGGCATCGGTCTGCTCCTCCGGGAACGGGGTCTAGGACGTGGCGACGACGAGGCCGGGGCCGCTCGCGCCGGGCTCGGGGGGAAGGACGTGGGCGCGCGCGTCGGCGAAGCCGGCCGCGCGGAGGCGGGCAGCGAGGTCGCCGGGCTCGAACCCGGGCTCGACCTGGCCCATCCGCCGCCGGAGCTCGTGATCCTCGTGGCGGGCGGCGTCCACCACGACGAGCCTGCCGCCCTTCTTGAGGACGCGTCGTGCCTCGGCGAGCACCGGCATGGGGTCCGGGAGGTACGCGAGCACGAGGACGAGGAGCGCGGCGTCGGCGCTCCCGGCCGCGAGCGGCAGCTCAGCGAGGTCCGCCTCGTGGAGCTCGACGTTGCGGAGGCCGGCGGTCCGCTTGCGGGCGGCCTGGAGCATCGCCGCCGAGCGGTCCACGCCGACGACTCTCCGCACACGCGGGGCCAGCGCCGCCGTGAGCGCTCCCGTTCCGCAGCCGAGGTCCGCGACGGTCCACGAGGGCGGGAGGAGCGCGAGGAGCGCCTCCGTCCCGAAGCCTCGGCCGTAGACGCGGGAGCGGAGCTCGTCCCAGGCGCCGGCCGCGCCGGCGAAGAACTTCCGGGCGCCGTCGCGGCGGGCGAGCACGCCCTCGAGCCGCCTCGCGTCCTGGTGCGCGACCGCCCATCCCTCGGTCTCGGCCCGCGCGAGCGACCAGAGCTTCCGCGCCGCCGCGTCCGCGTCCTCGGCCCAGGCGTACAGGCTCTGCGTACCCTGCCTCCGGGCCGAGACGAACCCCGCCTCGGAGAGCGCCTTCAGGTGGCGGCTCACGGTGGACTGCGGGAGGGCCAGCGCCTCGCAGAGCTCCAGCACCGAGAGCTCGCGCCGCTCGAGCGCACGCAGGAGGCGCAGCCTCGTCGGGTCGGCGAGGAGCTCCATCCGGGCGAGGAGGACGTCGGGGGTGCGGCGGGCGGGCGCATCCATCCGTTTATCCGGATGGAAGGATAGTATCGGCCGGGCCCGGGATCAAGCCGCACGCGGAGGCGACCGCGGGAACTGGTGCGCTTTCGGTCGGCGGTTCTCCTGTCCGACGTGCGCATCCGCGGCCGTCCCACCCGCCAGGCTTGCGCCGCCTACGGCCCCGTGCCAGCCTCGGAAGTCACTTTCATGAGGGGGAAGCCGATGGTTCGCCGAACGTACTCGTGCGCGGTCATCCTCATCCTGGCGAGCGTGCCGGTCATCGCACACGCCGAGCCGAGGTTTCGCGTCAGCTCCGAGTTCACGCAGCGGATGGAGAGCGTCCGCACGGTCGTGATCGTGACGCCGGACATCAAGGCGTACGAGCTCATGCGGAACGACCAGCCGGTCTTCCAGGCCGCCTGGACCGACACCTCGAAGGCGAACGTCGCCGCCGCCATCCAGAGGGCGCTCGTGAAGCGCGGCCTCACCGCCCGCTTGCTCGGAGACGGCGCCGACGCGGCGCTCGAGGACGCCGCGCCGATGTACCGCGCGGTCCTCGCCGCGATCTTCGAGGCCACCTACATCAACAAGTTCCAGGCTCAGAAGGAACGGTTCGAGTACACCCTCGGGAATCTCGGTCCTCTCATCGGCGAGGACGCCGACGCCGCGGTCTTCGTCTGGGGCCTGGGCGCCGCCTCCTCCGGCGGTCGGAAAGCCTTCCAGCTCCTCCTCGGGAGCGGCTCCTTCGCCCTCGACCGCCTGGTGATCGCCGTGGTCGCCCGGGACGGCGAGGTGCTCTGGTTCGACGCGATCGTCTCGGGGGCCTACGACCTGCGCGAAGCCGAGAGCTGCGGGAGGTTCGTCGACTCCGCCATGAACGAGCTCCCGGAGGTGAAGAAGTGAGCCGCGCGCTGGCCGTGGCGGCACTCAGCGCCTCCCTCGCGTGCGCCGCCGTCGACGTGTCGGAGCCGAAGGCGCCGGTCGGGACACCCGCCTCCGAGGACGAACGCGGCGTCTTCCGCCTCGCGGAAGAGGCGGAGAAGCGGTACCTGGCATCAGGGAAGGTCCTGGATGCGCCGGAGCTCGAGGGCTACCTCGAGGAGATCGCGCGCACGCTCACGCCACCCGACGCGCTCGCCTCCCTGCGGCTCCGCGTCCACCTCCTCCGCGATCGATCGATCAACGCGGGCGCCATGCCGACCGGCGCTCTCTTCATCAACACCGGGCTCCTCGCGCGCCTCGACGACGAGGCGGAAGTCGCGGCCGTCCTCGGGCACGAGCTCTCGCACGTCCTCCACCGTCACCTGCTCCTCGCGCAGCGGAGGCGCGCCGAGGTGTTCGCGATCTCGCTGCTCTCGCAGCTCTCCGAGTACAGCCAGGAGCACGAGCGCGAGGCGGAC
The DNA here is from genome assembly GCA_023419875.1 of Pseudomonadota bacterium. Taxonomy (GTDB): domain Bacteria; phylum Myxococcota; class Myxococcia; order Myxococcales; family Anaeromyxobacteraceae; genus Anaeromyxobacter. The sequence continues at coordinate 2,373 of JAEZXM010000254.1, forward strand.
CGGGACGCGGTCGCCGCGCTCGCCCGCGCCGGGTACCGGGTGAACGCTGCCGCGACCGCGCTCGAGAAGATGGCTGCCTGGGACCAGGCCGAGAAGGTGAAGGACCCGAAGTACCCGAGCCACCCGCCGCACAAGGAGCGGATCGCTGCGGCCTGGGCGCAGGTGAAGGTGCTGGCGCCCGGGGGCGTCACCGGCTCCGAGGCGTACGCCGCGAAGATCGCCGATCTGCTCCTCGTGAATGCTCGCCTCGAGCTCGCGTCCGCGCGCTACGAGTGGGCACGCGCACAGGTGGAGCGCCACCTCGCGCTGCGCCCTGCGAGCGCGGCGGGCCACGCCCTCCTCGGCGAGGTCGCCCGCCGCGAGGCGGCGCAGGGGCACGAGCAGGCCGCGCTCGCCTCGTACCGGAAGGCGGTGGAGCTCGACCCGAAGCTCGCCGAGGGTTGGCGCGGGCTGGGCCTCGTCCTGCAGAAGACCGGCGACCATGCCGCTGCGCGCCGCGCTCTCACCACGTACCTGGAGCTCGCGCCCGACGCGCCGGACCGCGGGCATGTCCGCTCGTATCTCGACGCGCCGGAGGGGAAGCCCACGCCATGAGGACCCTGGGGATCGCCGTCATCGCCGCCGCCTGCGCCGCCTGCATCCCGCCGGTCCAGTGGATGCCCGCGGAGCCCACCTTCACGGCGCCCAACGCCGGCTACGCCGTCGAGCTTCCTGCCGGCTGGATGCGACTCGCAGACGCGAGCAAGCCGGACGAGCTCCTGCTCACCCGCGATGGCCGGAACGTCGGGCGCATCCTCGTCGCATCCGACGAGATCGGTCACAAGTTCATCGTCGGCGACAGCAAGCGAGTCCTCGCCACCTCGATGTCGCCGCAGGAGGCGGCGGAGGCGGTGATCGACGGGCTCGAGTCGGACAAGGACTGGACGTCGGTGAAGGTGCTCGAGAACGCGCCTGCCATGCTCGCCGGCCGAAAGGGCTTCCGGATCGTCGCGACCTACAAGGAGGACGGGTTGCGGATGGGGATCGTCATTCACGGCGTGGTCATCCCCACTGGCGTCTTCTACGTCATCTATCAGGCGCCGGAACGCGTGTACTTCCAGCGCCACCTGCCGATCTACGAGAAGCTCGTCGCCTCGTTCCAGCTCCGCCCGGACGCGAAGGGCATGAAGTGGAAGCACCCGGAGGAGGAGGAGAAGGACGAGGAGAAGAACGACGAGCAGAAGATGCCCGACGTGCCCCCGCCATCCGCATTCCGATGAGGCACGGCCTCATCGGCGGCGTGAAGCCTACGCGGGCGCGGTGACCTGCTTCAGGATGCCCTTCGACTCCGGGGCCGCTGCGCGGCCCCTACGCTCAGGGCGGTCGGCCATTCAGGCGTGAGCGGTGACCTGCTTCAAGATGTCGAGCTCCTCGAGGGCCTTGCCGGCGCCGACGACGACGGAGGAGAGGGGGTCCTCGGCGAGGAAGACGGGGAGGCCGGTCTCCTCGCGGAGGAGGACGTCGAGGTTCTTGA
>JAEZXM010000315.1 GCA_023419875.1 Pseudomonadota bacterium
TCGCCGAGCTCCGCGATCTCGCGGATGGCGATGGACGACGAGAGCACCGCGGCGAGGACCTCCTTCTCGCCCTCCTCGATCCGCTTGGCGATCTCCACCTCGCCCTCGCGCGTGAGCAGGGAGACCGAGCCCATCTTGCGCAGGTACATGCGGACCGGGTCGTTGGACTTCCCGTACCCGGCGTCGTCGTCCTCGTCCTTCTCCTCCTCGGCCTCCGCCTTCGCCTCCGGCTCGGGCGGCTTGTCCGGGAGCTTCATCTTCTTCTCGGCGCCGTCCACGACCTCGATGTCGTGCTCGCCGAACATCGACATCACGTCGTCGATCTGGTCGGAGCCGATGTCCGAGGGCAGGGCGTCGTTCACCTCGTCGTAGGTGAGGAAGCCCTTCTCGCGCCCGCGGGCCATGAGCTCCTTCACCTCGGACCGCTCGGTGATGTCGCTCATGTCGTCCTGGGGGAGGTCCTCGTCGACCTCGTCCCCGTCGTCGGCTTCGGCGGTGGCCTCTTCGCCCTCCTCCGGCTCCTCGCCGTCCTCGCCCTCGCCGCGGCGGTGCCGGGCCGACTTCGCCAGGGCCTTCTTGGACGACGGCGCGGGCGCCGGGGCGCCCTTGCCGCGGAGGAGCTTCTCGCTCTTCTCGGCCTTGCCGGTCTTCTCCGGGTGCTTGGAGGCCTTCTCGAGCTCCGCGCGCGACGGCTTCGTGGCGCGGCCCGCGGCCTTCTTCGGCGTGGCACGGGCGGTCTTCGAGACCTTCGTGGGCTTCGAAGGCCTGGCCGCAGGGCGGGACCCCTTGCGGGCGCGGTCGCCCTTGCGGGCGGCCTTGGGCTTGGCCTTGGAGGCGGACTTGCGGGTCGGCTTCTTGGCGCTCTTGCCCTTCGTGGTCATCTCGCTCCGCTCCTTGGAGGCACGGCCCCTCGGGCTGGCCCTGTTCTAACTGCGGCCGGGCATACGGGCCCGGTGAAACTGCGTCCTTCCAGAATCGCCGGCGCGCACCCGATCATCCGGGCTTCTCCAGGATCCGCAGGCGTTTCTCCAGATCCGCTCGACGCCGCGCGGCAACCTGCACGGCGGTGGTCAGGTCCTCCGGCACGGGGGCGCCCGCCTTTGCGACTCGGGCGAGCAGGTGCTCGTGCTCCACGCGCACGGCTTCGATCCGCGCCTTCACCACGGCGCGCCGCAGCTCCCGCTCGGCCGCGTCGGCGCGGGGCCGGGCCGGACCGGTCCAGTCCCGCACGCGCCTCGCCGTGACCGCGTCGGCGCCCGCGGCGACCCGCGCCAGCGCCTCGTCGAGGGAGATCGGGCGGCGGACGACATCGCGCGCCACCTCCGCGAGCGGACCGGGCGGGAGGAGCTGTGCGAGCCCCTCCTCGTCCGCGACCGGACCGAGATCGGGGAAGCCGAGGAGGATCCCCAGCGCATCGGCGGCGGGACCCGGGAGCACGAGGCGCACCTGCCCGGCGCGGGGGGCGGGCGAGCGCTGGGAAACGGGGCGGGCGGTGTCGCGCGCGTGCGGCATGCGGGTGGGGCGGCGATCGGCGGAGAGCTCCGCCTTGAGCGCCGCCGGGTCGAGATCGAGCCGGCGCGCGACGGCGTCCTCGAAGACGGAACGCGCGAGCCCCTCCGGCATCATCCTCAGGAAAGGCTCCAGCTCACGCACCGCGGCGAGCTTTCCCTCGAGCGGCGCCTCGCGGGGATTGGCGCCACAGCTCCGCGTGGCCGCCCGGTCCACCAGGAACTCGGACAGGGGAGCAGCCGAGGAGAGGAGCGCTTCCACGCCCGCCCGCCCGTGCGCACGGGCGTAGTCGTCGGGGTCGGTCTTGCCGCCCTCGGAGGGCAGGACGGCCACCTTGCCCGACAGGCCGGCGGGGAAGAGCGCCGCCGCCGCCTTGGCCGGAGCGGCGAGGCCCGCGGGATCGCCGTCGAAGAGGATCGTCACCTCGCGGCAATCGCAACGGGAGAGGAGCTCGACGTGCTCCGGCGTGAGCGCGGTGCCGCAGACGGCCACCGCCGAGGTGATCCCGACCTGGTGGAGTCCGATCACGTCCAGGTAGCCCTCGACCAGCACCGCCGCGCGCGTCTTGCGGATGGTCTCGCGGGCGAGGTCGAGCCCGTAGAGCACCTTCGACTTCTTGTAGAGGAGCGTCTCGGGCGTGTTGATGTACTTCGCCGCCTTGAGGTCGGCGCGCGCCCCCGGCTCGGCCGCGCCGGGCAGGACGCGGCCGCCGAACCCGATCACCTGCCCGTCCATCCCGCAGATCGGGAACATGAGGCGTCCGCGGAACCTGTCGTACGTCCCCTCCCCGCGCTCGCGATCGATGATCAGGCCGGCGCGGGAGAGCGCGGGAAGCCCGATCCCCTTCTCCTCGAGGCGGGCCGGGAGGTCGTTCCAGACCGACGCCGACACGCCGAGGCGGAAGCGGGTCCGCGACTCCTCCGCGACGCCGCGCGAGTCGAGGTACGCCCGGGCGTCGGCGCCCCACCGGCTCGCGAGGCGGGCCGTCCAGTAGCGCGCCGCAGCTTCCAGGGCGACGGTGAGCTCGTTCCGCTCCTTGCGGCGGGCGCGGGCCTCGGCCGAATCCTCCTCGGAGGCCTCGGGGATCTCGACGCCGACCTCCGCCGCGAGCGCCCTCACCACCTCCGGGAACTCCTTGCCCTCGAGCCGCTGGACGAACGCGAACACGTCGCCGTACGCGCCGCAGCCGTAGCACTTGAAGTGCTTGTCCTCGGGGTAGACATGAAAGCTCGGGGTCTTCTCACCGTGAAAGACGCAGTTGCCCTTCCAGGTCCTTCCGGACCGCTTGAGCTCCATGTGCCGGCCGAGCACGGCCACGATGTCCACGCGGTCCCGGATCTCCTGGATCGTCGCGTCAGGGATCAGAAGGTCCTCCGGCCTCGCTCACGCGCGACGCCGCCCTCCCCGGCGCGGCCGCGCTCACTTTCCCGAGTGGCGCGCCTTCACCAGCTCCGGGACCGTCTCCCCCACCCCCCGGCCCTGCCCCTCGGGCAGCCACCCCTGCAGCACCCGGATCTCCGCTTCCTCCCGCTCGGCCAGCTCCGGGCGGCTTCCGGCGCGGTGCTGCTCGACGGAATCGCGCCGGCGCTTGATCTCGGAGGCGATGACCCCGCGAATCTCGGCGTCCTCGAGCGCCTTGGCGATCTCGATCTCGCGGTACTTGATGGCGCCCTTCAGGAGCCGGACGACCGAGAGCTTCAGCTCGTCCTTCTCTCGCGACGCGGTCTCGAGATCCGCATCGAGCCGTTCCTTCAGCGCCATCTCCACTCCGTCGCGGTGGGGCTACTAGAACCCCTTCCGAATCTTCTTCATGGCCCGCTTCTTCGCGGCGAGGGACTTCTTCTTGCGCTTCACGCTGGGCTTCTCGTAGTGCTCGCGCTTGCGGATCTCCGAGAGGATCCCGGCCTTCTCGCACTGCTTCTTGAAGCGCTTCATGGCGTTCTCGAAGGACTCGCCATCCTTGACACGCACTCCGGTCATTCGGTTCCTCTCGCCTTGCGGGACGCGGATTGTGAAGGGTCGAAAACGAGCGAGCCGGGCGCCGCGCAGCGTCCGGCTCTCCGCGGGTCTGGTCGGCCGCTATTAGAAGAATCCCCGTGGTCTGTCAAGGATTTCCGCCCCTCGGGCCCGGGGGCAGCGCATGCCGGCGCTCCAGGATTGCGTACACCTCGGCCGGGGTGACGTCGGCGGACGCGAGCAGCACGAACAGGTGGTACAGCAGATCGGCCGCCTCATGGGCGAGGTGATCCTTCGAGTCCTTCCCGCTCACGAGCGCCTGGTGCGCCTCGCTCACCTCGTACGCCTCTTCCATGACCTTCCGGCGGATCTTGGGAGGGTCCGAGAGAAGCTGACGGGTGTAGCTCTTCGAGGCGGCCTCGTCGGCCTTCCGCGACTCGATGGTCGCCCAGAGCTGCGCGAGAAAACGTTCATCTGCCATGGCGCTCTGCCTTTCTCGAACGAAGGTCGGACGCGTTTGCTTCCTACGGCCTCACGTGGATGCCCCGCGTCCGTAGAAAAGCCCGTGCCTCGTCAACGGTGTGCGTCCCGTCGTGGAAGATCGAGGCCGCGAGCGCGGCGTCGGCGAACCGGAGCCCCTCGGCCAGGTGCTCGAGCGCCCCCACGCCGCCCGAGGCGATGACCGGGATCGTCACCGAGCCGCAGACCTTCTCCAGGAGCTCCAGGTCGTAGCCGGCGAGCGTCCCGTCGCGGTCCATCGAGGTGAGCAGGATCTCCCCCGCGCCGCGGTCGGCGCCCTCGCGGCACCAGGCGAGCCCCTCGACCCCGGTCGGCTTCGTGCCGCCGGCGACGAAGACCTCCCACTCCTGGTCCGCGCCGGGGGCGCGGGGCCGGCGCTTCACGTCCACCGCGAGGACCAGGGCCTGCGCCCCGGCGAGCTTCGAGAGCCGGTTCACGAGGCCCGGATCGCGGACGGCCGAGGAGTTGACCGAGACCTTGTCCGCCCCGGCGTGGAGGAGCGCGACGAAGTCCTCCTCGCTCCGCACGCCGCCGCCCACCGTGAGCGGGGCGAAGACGCGGGCGGCGGTGCGGGTGACGAGGTCGAGGAGGGTCCCGCGGTTCTCCTGGGTGGCGGAGATGTCGAGGTAGGTGATCTCGTCGGCGCCCTGGGCGTCGTAGCGGGCAGCGGCCTCGACCGGATCGCCGGCGTCGCGGAGGTTCTTGAAGTGGACGCCCTTCACCACGCGTCCGTTCTTCACGTCGAGGCAGGGGATGATGCGCTTGGCGGGCACCGCTCACGCCCCCTTCGCCGCCCGGACCGCCTCGCGGAGCGAGAGCCGGCCCTCGTAGATCGCCTTCCCCACGATGACGCCGGCCAGGCCGGCGTCGCGGCAGGCGGCGACGTCGGCGAGGCTGGCCACGCCGCCCGAGGCGACCACCTCCACCCCCGCCTCGGCCTGGAGCCGAGCCGCCCCCGCGGCGTCCACGCC
>JAEZXM010000411.1 GCA_023419875.1 Pseudomonadota bacterium
CTCGTGCGGAGGATCGCCGTCCTGCGACCGGCGGTGCGTCGTCACCACCTGCGAGTCGGCGTGGCAGCGCAGGCGGGTGGCGCTGTCGGCGGTGCTGATCTCGGACCCGGCGACGCGGAGCGATGCGTTGTCGGAGCTGGTGTGCCGCGTGACGAGCGCCGCGTCCAGCGACAGGTGGCACGTGCCGCAGGCGAAGTTGGAGGGGACGTTCGGCCGAGAGAGATCGGTGTGGCATTCGCGGCAGGAGACGGCCCCGTGAGGCGTCGTCACGCCACGGGGGAAGAATCGCGTGTCGTGGTCGGGCGGGAGGGACTCGCCGACGCCGTCCGGATGGCACGCGAAGCATGACGGGCTGGAGTGGACGTACTCCGGGACGCCGGCGTGGATGGGGTCGGTCGCGACCGCCGTGTGGCACGTCGTGCAGTCGAACTGCATGAACGTCGTCCCGGGGTGGCAGGACTCGCAGCTGACGCCCGTGCTCGGCACCCGGACGTCGTGCGCGGTGCCGGCCAGCGGGAAGTACCGGGCGTGACCCTCGACGCCGGGGTAGGTGAGCCAGTCCCCCGCCGGCTCACCATCGCAGCCGCCGGCGATCGAGACCAGCATCGCGAGTGCGAACCGCTGGACGCGCATGACGCCCTCTCGTGCGCTCGTACCTCATGCACGCGGTGCTTGGAAGCGCCGAGAGGGGTCAGGGAGGGTTCTCCCCATGTGCGGACGCCGCTGGCGTCTCACTCCCTCGTCTGATTGACGAGGAACACCGAGATCCCCATCTGCTGGATCTGGTCCCGGTGCGACTCGTGGAAGTCCACGTGCCGCTCCTCGTCGGCCAGGATTGCCTGGAGCAGCTGCTTCGTGCCGTCGTCGAGCAGCCGGGCGCACAGCTCGATGGCCTTGTTGTAGCTGGCGATGGCGTCGTTCTCGCCGCCCAGGTCGCTGTCGATGATCGCCTTCACGTCGGCGCCGATCTTGATCTGGTTCAGCTTGCTCACCGTCGGCGTGCCCTCGAGGAAGAGGATGCGGCCGATCAGCTTCTCGGCGTGCTTCATCTCGTCGATGGCGATCTTCTCGATGGCCTTGTGGAGCCGCCCGTAGCCCCAGTTGTCGCACATCTCGGAGTGGACCATGTACTGGTTGATGGCGGTGAGCTCCTCGGCCAGCAGCTCGTTCAGCGTCTTGATGATCTCCGGGTGGCCCTTCATGTCGTCCCCTTTCAGGTCCGGGTAGGGCGAATCACCTCGCCCAACTCGTGACGGATGCTCCCTCCGGTGCCTTGACGACGGTTTCCGGCGGGCGTTAGCGTTCGGCCCCAACTCTAGAACGAATCCAGGGTAAGAATCACCAGGCAAATAGGAGCCCGCGGTGAGAGTGGAAGCCCCCGAGATCGAGCGCCGCCTCCAGCGACTCCGGGGTGCCGTGCGAGCGGCGGGCGTCAAGCTCACCCACCAGCGCCTGGAGATCTTCCGCGAGATCGCGGCCAGCCTCGATCACCCCACCGCAGACGTCGTGTTCCGCGCGGTGAAGGGCAGGCTGCCGACCGTCTCGCTCGACACCGTGTACCGGACCCTGTGGCTCCTGAACGATCTGGGCATGGTCGCGACGCTCGGCCCGCGCAAGGAGGGGACGCGCTTCGATCCGAACCTCGATCGGCACCACCACTACCACTGCGTGCGCTGCGGGCTGGTGCGGGACTTCGAGGGGGCGGGCTCGGTGCGGCTGCCGCCCTCCGTCCGCGGATTCGGCAGCGTCCAGGGCGTCCAGGTGGAGGTCCGAGGGCTGTGCAGGCGGTGCAGAACCGCGAAACCCGCAGGCAAGAAGAGGAAGACATGAGCGAAGAAAAGTGCCCGATGCACCACGCCGCCGGCGGCGGAACCAAGAACCAGGACTGGTGGCCGAACCAGCTCAACCTGGGCATGCTGCACCAGCAGTCGTCCAAGTCGAACCCGATGGACCCGGACTTCGACTACGCCCGGGAGTTCCAGTCGATCGACTACGCGGCCCTGAAGAAGGACCTCCGCGCCGTCATGACCGAGTCGCAGAGCTGGTGGCCGGCGGACTTCGGCCACTACGGCCCGCTGATGGTCCGCATGGCCTGGCACAGCGCCGGCACCTACCGCATCAGCGACGGGCGCGGCGGCGGCGGCCGCGGCAACCAGCGCTTCGCGCCGCTCAACAGCTGGCCCGACAACGCCAACCTCGACAAGGCGCGCCGGCTGCTCTGGCCGGTCAAGCAGAAGTACGGCCGGAAGATCTCCTGGGCCGACCTCTTCATCCTGGCGGGCAACGTCGCGCTCGAGTCGATGGGGTTCAAGACGTTCGGCTTCGGCGGCGGCCGCGAGGACATCTGGGAGCCGGAGCAGGACGTCTACTGGGGCGCGGAGAAGAAGTGGCTGGAGGACAAGCGCTACTCCGGCGAACGGCAGCTCGACAACCCGCTGGCCGCCGTGCAGATGGGCCTCATCTACGTCAACCCGGAGGGCCCGAACGGCAACCCGGATCCGGTGGCTGCCGCCCGGGACATCCGCGAGACGTTCGCGCGCATGGCCATGAACGACGAGGAGACGGTGGCGCTCATCGCCGGCGGCCACACCTTCGGCAAGACCCACGGCGCCGGCCCCGCCTCGCACGTGGGGCCCGAGCCCGAGGCGGCCAAGATGGAGGAGCAGGGCCTGGGCTGGAGGAGCAGCTTCGGCTCCGGCAAGGGCGGCGACACGGTCACGAGCGGCCTGGAGGTCACGTGGACCACCACGCCGACGAAGTGGAGCAACAACTTCTTCTGGAACCTGTTCGGCTACGAGTGGGAGCTGACGAAGAGCCCGGCCGGCGCCCACCAGTGGAGGCCGAAGGGCGGCATGGGCGCGAACACCGTCCCCGACGCCCACGATCCGAAGAAGCGTCACGCGCCCATGATGCTGACCACGGACCTCGCGCTGCGCTTCGACCCGGAGTACGAGAAGATCTCGCGGCGCTTCCTGGAGAACCCGGACCAGTTCGCCGACGCCTTCGCCCGGGCCTGGTTCAAGCTCACCCACCGTGACATGGGACCGCGCGCGCGGTACCTCGGCCCCGAGGTGCCCCAGGAGGAGCTCCTCTGGCAGGATCCCATCCCGGCGGTCAACCACCCGCTCGTCGACGAGAAGGACGTCGCCGGGCTCAAGGCCAAGATCCTGGCCGCGGGCCTGTCCGTCTCCGAGCTCGTCGGCACCGCCTGGGCGGCGGCGTCCACGTTCCGCGGCTCCGACAAGCGCGGCGGCGCGAACGGCGCCCGTTTGCGCCTCGCGCCGCAGAAGGACTGGGAGGTGAACCAGCCGTCCCAGCTCGCGAAGGTGCTGAAGAAGCTCGAGGGCATCCAGGGCGCATTCAACAGCGAGCAGAAGGGCGGCAAGCGCGTCTCGCTGGCCGACCTCATCGTCCTGGCGGGCAACGCCGGCGTCGAGCAGGCGGCGAAGGCCGCGGGGCAGGAGACGACGGTGCCGTTCACCCCGGGGCGGATGGATGCGTCCCAGGAGCAGACGGACGTGCAGTCGTCCGCGGTGCTCGAACCGGTCGCGGACGGGTTCCGCAATTACGTGAAGGCCGGGGTTCGCGCACGTGCCGAGGAGCTGCTCGTGGACAAGGCGCAGCTTCTGACCCTGACCGCGCCCGAGCTGACGGTGCTCGTGGGCGGCCTGCGGGTCCTCAAGGCCAACCACGGCCAGAGCCCGCACGGCGTCTTCACCCAGAGGCCCGAGGCGCTGACCAACGACTTCTTCGTGAACCTGCTCGACATGGGCACGGAGTGGAAGGCGGTCTCGAAGGAGGAGGAGGTGTTCGAGGGACGCGATCGCGCGACGGGCAAGGTCAAGTGGACCGGCACGCGCGCCGACCTCGTGTTCGGCTCGAACTCCCAGCTCCGCGCCCTTGCCGAGGTGTACGCCTGCGCGGACGCGCAGCGGAAGTTCGTGAAGGACTTCGTCGCGGCCTGGACCAAGGTGATGAACCTGGATCGCTTCGACGTGAAGTAAAGGGACCCCGCGGCACGGCGGCGCGACCGCCCACGGTGCTTCCCGGCGCCGTGGGCGGTTTCATGACGGGGCGTCGCTCGACCGGCGGCCGGGCTCGCGGCCGCGCGGGCGCGCGTACGCAC
>JAEZXM010000304.1 GCA_023419875.1 Pseudomonadota bacterium
GAGTCGTCGCACTCGCCGACGAGCGGGATGATGACGTCGTGCTCGTCGCCGATGCCCGGGTAGGGCTCCACCATCCACTTGACGGCCGCGTCCGAGACCGCGCCCACCGAGAGCGTGTTGGTGAGGAAGATCGGCGTCTCGACGAGCCCCCACTCGAGGAGCTGGGTCATCCCCGAGACCTCGCCGGCGCCGTTGAGCACGAACCCGCCGCCGACGACCCGCTCCTCGAAGATGTTGGTCGTGTTGGGAAGGATCGCGGTCACGCCGGTGCGGACCGGCCCCTTGCCGAGCTTGAGGGCGCCCGAGCCCCGGACGATCGTGGAGTGCCCCACCCGCACGCCCGCCACGTCGGTGATCGCGTTCCAGCGCCCCGGCTTGAACCGGCCGAGCGAGATCCCGAGGTCGCGGGCGCGGCAGCGGGGCGGCGTGGCGTCGGGCATGAGGTGAGGAGTAGCCCGACGGGCGGCGGAGCGCGAGATCTCGGCCCGGCGTCCCCTGCGGGGTCAAGGGCCCGCCCCGGCGGACCGGCGGTTGCTACCGACGCGGTGAGGTCGCGCCCACGGCAGCCGCTCCCGCCCGAGACGTTCCCTCCGCGCCCCTCACCTGGCGACCTCCGCGGCGCTCGGCGCGCCCACCGTCGCTCGTTCGGCGCCCTGAACGGACACGGCGCCCTTCTCGACCTGGAAGATCCAGGGATACGTGATGATGCCCACTCCCCCGCCCGCGGGCTTCGGAAACTTCCACGTCACGATCCGCGACCTCATGCACGCGTGAAGCTCCGGATCGCGGAGCGTGGTGGGTTCGTCTTCGGCAACGGCGTCGCTGGTCGAGCCATCGGGCTGGATGACCCACTTGATGACGACCTTGCCGCGAAGGGTGGGACTCGCCGCGAGACGCCTTTCGTAGCAGCTCCGGATGTCCGGCGTGTGCTCGCGGATGACCGCGCGGATCGCCTCCTTGTCGATCGAGCCGAGCTGGACCCCTCCCGCGGCTCGCGACCCCTTCGGCGCCTTCGCTTCCCCGGAGCGCTCCACCGCGTGCATGCATCCCGCGAGAGACCCCGCCACCAGCAACCAGAACCCCACGGAAACGGCTCGAACGCGCATGGATCTGTCCCCTCGGTTCCAGGCGAGCTTACCCCGCACTGCCCGTGCGCCGCCAACGTGAGCTACCCCTCCGGTTCGTCCCGCCGCGTCGCGTTGCCGCTGCCGCCATTTCCGCCCGGCTCCCGCCCCGCCGCCTGCGCCCGCCGCGCCCGCTCGCGCGCGCGCTCGCGCTCCTCGTACCGGCGGATGGCGAAGGAGAGGATCTCGCCGACGAGGCTCCGGTGATCGATGCCGGCGGCCTGGGCGATGAGCACCAGGTCGGACCAGCCCGGGGTGAGGCCGGGGAGCGGGTTGCACTCGATGAAGAAGAGACGCCCGTCGGCGTCCATCCGGAAGTCGAGGCGGGCGACGTCGCGGCAGCCGAGCGCGGAGAACGTCTCGCGGGCGGCCTTCTCCAGCCGGTCGAGCTCGCGCTCCGAGAGCCGGGCCGGGACCTCGTAGCGGAGCTGCCGGCTCCACTCCTGCTTCATGTCGAACGCGTACACCGGCGTCGGATCGCTCGCGTCGAGGAAGACGATCTCCATCGGCGGGAGCACCCGCGGGCGCCGCTCACCCAGGAGACCCACCGTGAACTCCCGCCCCGCGACGTACTGCTCGACCAGCGCCGGCTGGCGGTACTTGGCCACGAGCTCGCGGGCCACCTCGCGCAGCTCGCCCTCGTCGCGCACCACCGACTTCCGGGTGACTCCCTTGGACGTCCCCTCGGCGACCGGCTTCACGATGAGCGGGAACTCGAGCTCGCGCGGGAGCCGCTCGCGGCCGGTGGCGAGGACGACGTAGTGCGGGGTGAGGATCCCGTGCGTCCGCACCATGCGCTTCGCGAGCGCCTTGTCGAGCGAGACCGAGAGCGCGGCGGGGTCGGACCCGGTGTAGGGGATCTCGAGCAGCTCGAGGAGCGCGGGCACCTGCGACTCCCGGCTTCGGCCTCTCCACCCCTCGGCGATGTTGAACACGACGTCCACGGGCGTGGACGCGAGCACGAGCGGCAGGTCCTGGGTCGCCTCGAGGTCCACCACCTCGTGCCCGGAGCCGGCGATCGCCTCGCGGATCGCCTGGAGCGTCTCCGGGGAGTCGTACTCGGCCTCGCCGTCCTGATCGCCCGAAGGATCGGGCGTCACGCGCTTCACGTTGAAGGTGAACCCGACCCGGAGGGATGGGGTCCGCTTCGGGCGCCCGCGGCGCGTGGGCCGGTCCGGGATCCCGTGGCGCGCGATCGCGCTCTGGATCACGGCCGCCAGCGCGCCGTCCTCGTGGAGCCCTTCCAGCGCCGCGGCGGCGTAGATGCCGGCACCGGCCTCGAGCGAGGGGAGCGCGTTCACCTCCAGGAAGTGGATCTCGCCGTCGTCGCCGAGACGGAGGTCCACGCGTCCCAGGTCGCGGATGCCCAGCTCCCGGTAGATCCGGGCACACAGCTCGTGGATGCGCGCCGCCTGATCGCGCCTCAGCTTCGCGGGCGCGCAAACGGAGACGTGGCGGTCGAGCCGCGACTTGAGCTCGTAGTCGTAGATCGGGTACTTCCGGCCGGCGCTCGCGGCCTCGTCGATCACGTACTCCACCGGCTGGAGCACGCCGCCGCGCTCCGGGGCCGCCGCTTCGAGGAACGGGACGGTGATGTCGCGGCCGGCGACGTACTCCTCGACGAGCAGGCCCGCGGGGTAGTGGGCCAGCCCGTCGCGCACGAGCTCGTGCAGCCGCACCGGATCCTCGACCACCGAGTCCTGGGTGATGCCCTTCGAGCTCCCCTCGAAGTTGGGCTTCGCGATCACCGGGAACCGGAGCGCGTTCACTTGCAGCCGCGCCGCGTCGGTGACGAACTGCCAGCGCGGCGTTGGGATCCCGTGCTGGCCGAGGATCAGCTTCGTGAGCTGCTTGTCGAGGGTGAGGGCGAGGACGTATGCGTCCGAGCCGGTGTACGGCATCCCCAGCTCGTCGAACAGCGCCGGGAAGAACGCCTCGCGGAACCGGCCCCGCCGGCCCTCCGCGGTGTTGAACACCAGATCGGGGCCGAACGCCTCGAGCCGGGCCACGGTGCGCGACGCCGGCCCGGAGACCTCGATCCGCTCCACCCGGTGGCCGAGCCGCTCGAGCGCGCCGGCGAGCGCGTCCACCGTCTCGCGGCTGTCGAACTCCGCCTCGTCCTCGGCGTCGGAGAGCCGGAGGTTGTGCGTGAGCGCGATGCGCATGGGGCGCGAGGTCAGGCGCCGCTCGCCGACGAGCCGGGCCGCGCGGGGGCCGGCGTGACGAGCGCGCTCGGCACCTCGGACCGGGCCAGCACCTTCGCGTCCACCACCTGCGTGTCGGCGAACACGTCGCCCACCCGGATGCCGAGACGATCGGTGAGGATCATGTACGTCTCGAACGCCACGATGGGCACTCCCGCCACGAAGAGCACGAGCCAGAGCGGCGGGAAGGTGGCGAACACGGCGACGAGCGCGAACGGAGAGTTGCGCAGAAGCGACTCATGCATGCCGGCCGGCACCCTGCGCGGCACCACCATCACCCGGATGCCGAAGAGCCGCTTCCCGGCCGACTGGCCGTGGAAGAGGCTGTCGGCCGCGAGCAGGTAGAGCGCCGCCGCCATGGGCCCCACCGGCGGTGCGGAGAAGGCGAGGAGCAGCGCGATCCCGAAGTCCACGAGGCGCGCCAGGCCCCGCAAGGTCAGGTCGGCCTTGGGGTACGGGCTGCCCTCGGGTCGCGCGTCGCGCATGAGCCGCCTCACGCCGCCCCCGTCCGGCCGCGCGCCGGCAGGCGCGAGACGAAGAAGAGGTAGGCCAGCGCCGGGCGGTGCGAGCCCTCGCGGGAGACGAAGTGGAGCGACTCGACCCCGTACCCCTCCGCCGTCCACCGGTTGAGCGCGTCCTCGAGCGTCTCCTCGGAGACCGGCGAGACCTCGACGACCTTGTAGGTCGCGGGCGCGGGCGGCGCGGCGGGGCGGGGTTTCACGGCCGGCTCCCCGTGAGGAGCTGTGCGGCGTGCCGTGCGTAGTAGGTGAGGACGAGATCCGCGCCGGCGCGGCGGCAGGAGGTGAGCGTCTCGAGGACGACCCGATCCTCGTCGATGAACTCGCGCTCCGCGGCGGCCTTGATCATCGCGTACTCGCCGGACACGTGGTACGCGGCGACCGGCAGGAGGAAGCGGTCGCGCAGCAGGCGCACGACGTCGAGGTACGGCAGGGCCGGCTTCACCATGAGGAGATCCGCGCCCTCGGCGACGTCCAGCTCCGCCTCGCGCAGCGCCTCGCGCACGTTGGCCGGATCCATCTGGTAGGCCTTGCGGTCCCTGGGGAAACCCGGGCCCTCCCGCGGCGCGCTCTCGGCGGCGTCGCGGAAGGGTCCGTAGAACGCGCCGGCGAACTTGGCCGCGTAGGAGAGGATCGGCAGGTCGGAGAACCCGGCCGCGTCGAGCGCGGCGCGGATGGCCCCCACTCGCCCGTCCATCATGTCCGACGGCGCGACGAGGTCCGCACCGGCCTTCGCGTGCGCCACCGCCTCTCGGGCGAGGAGCGGCAGGGTGAGGTCGTTGTCCACCGTGAACCCCTGCCCCGGTCCGCCGGCCGCCGGCGGGCGGAGCACGCCGCAGTGCCCGTGGTCGGTGTACTCGCACAGGCAGACGTCGGTGATCACCACGAGTCCGGGTACCTGCTCCTTGAGCGCGCGGACCGCGCGCGGGACGATCCCGTCCTCGTCCCAGGCGCCGGAGCCCTCCGCGTCCTTCCGCTCGGGAACGCCGAACAGGATCACCGAGCGTACGCCCGCCGACCAGCCGGCCTGGGCCTCGGCCACGAGCTCGTCCACGGAGAGCTGGAACACGCCCGGCATGCTCCGCACCGGATTGCGGACCCGCTGGCCGGGGACGACGAACAGCGGCCAGACGAGATCGTCGGGGGCGAGCGTCGTCTCCCGTACCAGGGCGCGGAGCGCCTCGGTCCGCCGCATCCGCCGGGGCCGCTCCTGGGGGAAGGCCATCAAGCTGTTTCTAGCGCAGTCCCGCCCCCCGGGAAAGCTCACGTGCCAGCGCGCAGGGCCTCCGCGAGCGCCTCGGCCGTGATGGGGCCCGCGCGGAGCACGTGCGCCACGCCGCGGTCGATCCGCGCCACCGTGCTGGCGAGTCCCCCCGGGGTGGGCCCGCCGTCGAGCACGCCGTCGATCGCGGCGCGAAGGGACGGATCGAGCT
>JAEZXM010000513.1 GCA_023419875.1 Pseudomonadota bacterium
GTCAACCAGTGAACCGAATCGTTGCCGTCCTCGCCGCGCTCGCCATCGCCACCGTGGCCGCCGCAGCGACCGCCCCCGCGGAACCGAGCAAGCTCCCGAACAAGAACGGCGAGGTCATCTTCAACCACGCCACGCACAAGGACACGTCGTGCGAGACCTGCCACGGGAACTCGACCGGCGGCAAGATCGCCTTCACCAAGGAGTCCGGCCACAAGCTCTGCCAGGACTGCCACAAGGCCAACAAGGACAAGGGCGCGAAGATCACCTGCAAGTCCTGCCACAGCGGCGCGAAGAGCTGACGCACCATTCGTGAAGCTTCTCGGGGCGGGCGGTCTCGATCGAGATCGCTCGCCCTGTCATGTCTGCAGGACGACCGCCCTCACTTCTTCTGCGCGGAGCGATCGAACGTCGCCACCAGCACGCAGTACGTGGTCCACGGTGATCCCTCGGCCCGGAAGTGCGACACCGCCACGGTGACGCGGATGTCGTCCGGGTCGAGCAGCAGTGCCGGCAGCGCGATCTCGTCGAGCCGCTCGCCGAACCCGACCCAGGCCTGGACGTAGCCGCCGCGGAGCGTGCCCTTGGCCGCCTCGACGAGCTCCTGGGTCGCCTGCTTCGGAGTCTTGTCCCCGCGCTCGACGGCGGCGGCGAGCGCCGCAGTTTCCCGCGAGAGCTCGGGCAGCGGCCGGACCGGGATCTTGCTCCGCCTGGCCCGCTCGCGATCGATCCTCCTCAGCACCGAGGCGGCCTCGGCGGCCGCCTGCGCGGGCTCGACCAGCGCGTAGGTGGAGAACAGCGCCCCCACCCCGCCCCCCTCGCGCACGGTCCCGACGGCGACCGCGCGGACCTCGGGGTGGAGCAGCGCCTCGCGCCCGGACGGGCGTTCCAGGGCGAGGGCGAGCAGCCGCCCGGCGTCGCCGAGATCGCTCGAACGCACCGCGGTGAAGTGGCCCGAGCGCACCAGGCCCGGCACCTGCCAGCCGGCGCGGAGGCCCAGCACGATCGTCTCCTGGGCCTCGTCGTCGCCCCGGAGCGCGGCGCCGAAGAACTGCGGCGCGAGCGACGCCGACGTGGACGACTGATCGCGCACCAGCGACACGGGCGCGAGCCCGGCCTCGGCGCGCGCACGGTTCAGGAGCTCCACGAGCGTCGCCGGAAGATCATCGTCGATCGGGCCTCGGAGCCGGAACTTCGGGCGCGCGTAGGTCCTCGGCAGCTCGCCCCGCGGCCAGATCCGCGCGCTCACCACCACCGGCCCGAAGATGCGGCCCTCCTCGAAGGCGGCGACCTCGAGCACCGCCGAGGGATCGGCGAGATCGACGTCACACCGGATCCGGAAACGCGGCAACGCCACGCCGCGGTCCACCGTGCACGTGCGGAAGCCGTGCCGGCCGCGCGTGACGACGCCGTGGAGGCGGACGGCCGGGCGGAGCAGCTCGCCGGAGACGACGAGTACGCCGTCGGGGCCGGGGCGCTCGGGGAAGGCGTCGAGCCGCGCCAGCGGCGTCAGGTGGACCAGCAGGGCCAGCGCGCGCCGATCGTTCCGGCCGTACCAGATCCCGGCGATCTGCGGCCCGTCCCGGAGCGCGTCCCGGATCATGCCCTCGGTCGGAGCTCGCAGGCGCGCGAGGATCGCCTCGTCGGTCTCCCCGCCCGACAGCGGCTGGACCAGGGACGAGATCCCGACGCCGCTGCCCGGGACGCCGCACCGGGCGGCGAGGAAGGCGAGGGCCGCGGGGCCGGGCTGGCGCTCCCGCTCGAGCACGAGCTGGCCGACCTGGCGCGCGAGGCAGGCCATGGGCTCGGTCGCGCGCACCTCGCCCTTCGAGCGCGCGACCGCCGCCGCGAGGAGCTCGTCCCATGGCCCCTCGGGGACGTGGTCCGCCTGCGGTGGCAGCCGGGAGGGGATCCCCTGCAGCACGAGCCTCTCGGGATCGTCCTCGCCCTCGGGGAAGAGCCGCTCCGGCAAGGGCCGCCGGGCGACGCGGGCGACGGCGTCGGGCTGCGGGAACGCGCCGTCGCGCTTTCCCCCGGCCCGCTCCTGTCCGGGCTGCTGCGCCGGCTCGGTCCGCGCGCTCGGATCCGCCGCCGGCCCATCACCTCCCGCGGGCTTGCCGGCCGCGCCGGCTCCGGCGCAGCCCGTGACGACGAGCATCCAGACGAAGGCGATCGCCCCGGACAGCCTCATGTGAGCCCTCCACGGAAGGAACGCGCCGGCGGATCTCACCGTACCAGCTTGCGCTTCCACCCGGCGAGCAGGTTCAAGGCGTCGAGCGGACGGAGCGCGTCCACGTCCAGAGCCTCGAGGTCGCGGAGGAGCTCCGCCGCCTCCGGGTCCGCTCCGCCGAACAGCCCGAGCTGCGCGGCAGGCTCCGCGCGCCGGCGCCGGCCGTGGGCCAGCGCCGCATGTCCGCGCTCGTCCACCTCCATCGCCTCCAGGTTCCTTAGAATTTCGCGGGCCCGCGCCAGCACCTCCGCCGGCAGGCCGGCGAGCTTCGCCACCTCGATGCCGTAGCTCCGCGAGGCGCCCCCCTCGACGAGCTTGCGCAGGAAGACCACCTGCTCGCCCACCTCGTGCACCGCCACGGTGAGGTTCTTCACCGCCGGGCGCTCGCGGGCGAGGTCCTGGAGCTCGTGGTAGTGCGTCGCGAACATCGTCCGGCAGCCGACCTCGTCGTGGAGGTGCTCGGCCACCGCCCAGGCGATCGACAGACCGTCGAAGGTGGAGGTGCCGCGGCCGATCTCGTCCAGCACCACGAGCGACCGCCGCGTGGCGTTGTGGAGGATGGCGGCGGTCTCGGTCATCTCGACCATGAAGGTCGAGCGGCCGCGGGCGAGGTCGTCGGAGGCGCCCACCCGCGTGAAGATCCGGTCCACGAGCCCCACGCGCGCGCGGCGCGCCGGAACGAAGCTGCCCATGTGGGCGAGGAGCACGATGAGCGCCGCCTGGCGCATGACGGTGCTCTTGCCGGCCATGTTGGGGCCGGTGATGACGAGGAGCGCGGCGCCGTCGGCGCCCTCTTCCCCCCGGTCCGGCCTTGCCGTCACCCGCACGTCGTTCGGCACGAATCCCGCCGGCCCCTCGGAAAGGAGCGCCTCGACCACCGGGTGCCGCCCGTCGGTGATCTCGAGCGCGAGCGAGGAGTCCACCTCCGGTCGCGCGTAGCCGCGCTCGGCCGCGACGCGCGCCAAGGACAGGAGCGCGTCGGCGGTCGCGACCGCGTCGGCCGCCGTCCGGATCCGGCCCGCCTCGGCGATCAGCGTCTGGCGCAGCTCCTCGAAGAGCTTCTCCTCGAGCGCGAACCGCCGCTCCTCCGCGGTGAGCACCTTCTCCTCGAAGGCCTTGAGCCTGGGGGTGACGAACCGCTCGCCGCCGACGGTCGTCTGGCGGCGCTCCCAGTCGGCGGGGACGAGGTGGAGGTTGGGCTTCGTGACCTCGAGGTAGTAGCCGAACACGCGGTTGAAGCGGACCTTGAGCGAGCCGATCCCGGTCCGCTCCCGCTCCTCCGCCTCCATCCGCGCGATGGTCCCCTTCCCGTCCTCGACGATCGAAACGAGCTTGTCCAGCTCCGCCGAGTGGCCGCGCCGGATGAGCCCGCCTTCCTTGAGGCCCGGCGGCGGCTCCTCGGCGGCGGCGCGATCGAGCCGCGCGGCGAGGTCCTCGAGACCTCGGAGCCGCGCCCCGGCGCCGGAGAGCAGCGCCGCCTTCCGTGCCTCGAGCACGTCGGCGAGGGCGGGGAGCGCGAGCAGCGCCGCCGTGAGCGCGCGCAGGTCGCGGGCATTCCCCTGCCCGAGCACGAGCCGGGAGAGGAGGCGCTCCAGATCCGACACCGGCCGGAGCGCCGCCGCGAGGTCCTCACGCGCGACCGACGACGCGACGAGCTCCTCCACGGCGTCGAGCCGCTGCCCGATGCGCATCGGATCCTGCAACGGATAGCGGAGCCACTCCGCCAGCCGGCGGCCGCCGCCGGCGGTGACGGTGCGGTCGAGGAGCGCGAGGAGCGTCCCCTTCTTGCGGTTGCCGGAGAGGGTGCGCTCGAGCTCGAGGTTCGTGCGGGTCGCCTCGTCGAGGTGGAGGACGTCGTCGGTGGCGAGCCGCGCGAGCCGGTCCACGTGCCGGGGCTCGGCGCGCTGCGTGTCGGCGAGGTAGGCGAGCGCGCCGGCGGCGGCGGCGAGGCCGAGGGTCATCGCGCCGACGCCGAACGAATCCAGGCTCGCGACGCCCAGGTGCCGCCGGAGCTTCTCCGCCGCGCGCTCGAACTCGGCGTCGTCCCGGCG
>JAEZXM010000519.1 GCA_023419875.1 Pseudomonadota bacterium
CCGCGCGGGCGCGCATGTCCCGCTCGAAGCCGCGCCGGCTCGAAGCCTGCACCAGTGCCGTCGCCCCCCAGGCGATCCCGGACAGGACGAGGAGGAGCGGGACGAGGAGGACGAGGAGCGGGCGCATGGGAGGATGGTACTTCCGTTTCGCTGCGGGTACCGAGGTCACACGGGGGGTGAGCGGAAGGGTGTGACCCTTCCATTCACTGTCCGTCCACTCCCGCCGCCGCCTCGTCCGCGAGCACGATCACCTCTCCCCTCGCCCGTATCCTCGCCGCGGGGATCGGCTCCTCGCCCGCCGGCGTCCGCACGAGCCGGCGGAGCGCCCCCGCCTTGTCGGCTCCGGCGACGAGGAAGAGCAGGGTTCGCGCAGCCTCGAGCACGGGGTATGTGAGCGTGATCCGCTCGACCCACGGCGGCAGGCCCGCCGGGGCGGCCACGGCCCACCGGCGGCGCTCGTCCAGCGCCGGGCTCCGGGGGAAGAGCGAGGCCGTGTGCCCGTCCGCGCCGAGCCCGAGCAGGACCAGGTCCAGCACCGGGAGGGGGACGTCGCCGAAATGCTGGAAGAGGTCGTCCTCGTAGCGCGCGGCCGCGTCGACCGCCCCTCGTTCGCCCTCGATCCGGTGCACCGTTCCCACGGGCACGTGGTCGAGCAGCGCCTCGCGCGCCATCCGCGCGTTCGCGTCCGGCGACTCGGGCGGGACCGCCCGCTCGTCCCCGAAGAAGGCGTGCACCGTCCGCCAGGGCACGCGCGCGCGGTAGGGCGCCGCGGGATCGGCGAGGAGCCGGTAGAGGGCCTTCGGGGTCGAGCCGCCGGCGAGCGCGAGCGTGAACGCGCCCCGCGCGCGGACTGCCTCCTCCGCGCGGCGTGCCACCTCCTCGGCGGCCGCGCCCGCGAGGGCCTCGGCGTCCGGGACGCGCACCACGGGCGGTCGGTTCACTCCTGGGAGACCCATTGCCGGCCGTCCCGCTGGAGCAGCTCCGCCGCCGCCGCAGGGCCCCAGCTCCCCGCCGCGTAGTTCGGGAAGTCGCGGGCCGGCAGGGTCGCCCACACGTCGAGGATCGGGGTGACGATCCGCCAGCTCGCCTCGACCATGTCCGCGCGGTGGAAGAGCGTCGTGTCGCCGGCGATGGCGTCGTGCAGGAGCCGCTCGTAGCCGGTCGAGGCCGGGACCGGGCCGAAGTCCTTGTAGGAGAAGTCGAGCTTCACCGGTTGCAGGTCCAGCGCCGCCCCCGGCTTCTTCGCCTGGATGGAGATGCGGATCGCCTCCTCCGGCTGGATGAGGATGTCGAGCCGGTTGGGATCGACGCCCCGGAGCCCGGCCTCCTGGAAGAGCAGCAGCGGAGGCCGCTTGAAGATGATGGAGATCTGCGTGTCGCGGGCGGCGAGCCGCTTCCCGGACCGGATGTAGAAGGGAACCCCCGCCCAGCGCCAGTTCTCCACGAGGAGCTTCATCGCCGCGTAGGTCTCGGTCTGGGAGCGCGGCGGGACCTTGGGCTCGTCGCGGTACGCGGGGACGCGCTTCCCGCCCACGATCCCCTCGCCGTACTGGCCGCGCACGGTGTTCTGGAGGACCTCCTCCGGCGTCATCTGGCGGACGGCGTCGAGGACCTTCACCTTCTCGCTGCGCACCGCCTCGGCGCTGAAGGTCGAGGGCGGCTCCATCGCCACCAGCGTGAGGAGCTGGAAGATGTGGCTCTGGACCATGTCCCGGAGGATGCCGGCGCCGTCGAAGTAGTCGCCGCGCCCCTCGACGCCGAGCTCTTCCGCGACCGTGATCTGCACCGAGTTCACGTACCGCCGGTTCCAGACCGGCTCGAAGATGCCGTTGGCGAACCGGAAGACGAGGAGGTTCTGGACCGTCTCCTTCCCGAGGTAGTGGTCGATCCGGTAGATCTGATCCTCACGGAGGGTGAAGGTCAGCTCGCGGTTCAGGGCCAGCGCGGACTCGAGATCGTGGCCGAACGGCTTCTCGATCACCACCCGCCGGAACCCGTCCGCGGTGTCGGTCAGCCCGACCTCGCCCAGGCCGCGCACGATCTTCCCGAACTCGTCGGGCGGGGTGGCGAGGTAGAACACGGCGTTGCCGGAGGTGCCGTGCACCTCCCGGGTGTGCGCCAGCGCCTGCGCCACGCCCTGGTACGTCGCCGGGTCCTCGAAGTCCCCCTTCACGTAGTGGATCCGCTCGAGGTAGTCGGCCCAGACCTCGTCCTCCACCGGCCGGGTGGCGAACTCGCGCAGGA
Source organism: Pseudomonadota bacterium (assembly GCA_023419875.1). GTDB lineage: Bacteria > Myxococcota > Myxococcia > Myxococcales > Anaeromyxobacteraceae > Anaeromyxobacter. The sequence continues at coordinate 2,245 of JAEZXM010000519.1, forward strand.
CCTGGGTCGCGTACTCCCGGTAGGCGTTGTTGTCGAGCGGCCGGCGGGCGACGCCGATGATGGCGACGTTCTTCGGGAGGAGCCCGTTCGCGCGCAGGTTGTAGAGCGAGGGCAAGAGCTTTCGTTTGGTGAGATCGCCCATCGCGCCGAACACCACGAAGGCGCAGGAGTCGCCGGGCTGGAGCGGGCGGCCGGTCATCACTTCTCCTCCCGGCGGACCGCCTCGGCGTGGCCGCCGAACTCGCGCCGCATGGCGGAGAGGAGCTTGTCGCCGAAGGTGCTCTCCTGCCGCGAGCGGAAGCGCGCGAAGAGCGAGGCGGCGAGCACCGGCACGGGCACCGCCTCCTCGATCGCCGCCTGGATCGTCCAGCGCCCCTCGCCCGAGTCGGCCACCGCGCCGGAGAACGTCTCGAGGTGCGGGTCCTTGGCGAGCGCGGACGCGGTGAGATCGAGGAGCCAGGACGAGACGACGCTCCCGCGCCGCCACAGCTCGGCGATCTCGCGCAGGTCGAGCGCGTAGCGCTGCTCCTCCGGAACGTCGGCCCCGGCCGCGCCGCGCATGAGGTCGAACCCCTCCGCGAACGCCTGCATGAGGCCGTACTCGATCCCGTTGTGGATCATCTTCACGAAGTGGCCTGACCCGCTCGGCCCGCAGTGCAGGTAGCCCTCCTCGGCGGTGCCCCCCGGCCGGCGGCCCGGGGTCTGCGACGCGGTCGCCTTTCCCGGCGCGAGCGTGCGGAAGACCGGCTCGAGCCGCGCGAACGCGGCCGGGTCGCCTCCCACCATGAGGCAGTACCCGCGCTCGAGGCCGAGCACGCCGCCGCTCGTTCCCGCGTCCAGATAGGCGATCCCCCGCGCCGCGAGGAGCTTCGCCCTCCGCACGTCGTCCTTGAAGTAGGAGTTGCCGCCGTCCACCACCGCGTCCCCGGCCGAGAGCTTCTCGGACAGGGAGCGGACGGTCTCCTCCGTCGGGGCGCCGGCCGGCACCATCACCCAGACAGCGCGCGGGGCGGGGAGCTTCGCCACGAGCTCGTCGAGCGACCGCGCCGGCACGCCGCCGTCCGCCGCGAGCCGCGCGACGGCCGCGTCGTCGGTCGCCCACCCGACGACCCGGTGCCCGCCGCGCAGGAGCCGTTTCGCCATGTTCCCGCCCATCCGTCCGAGGCCGACCAGTCCGATGTCCATGCCTTCTCTCTCCGTTCGATGGCCCTGCTCGAGACACGGGGGCCTCAGGCCTCAGGCACTTCCCCGCAACCTCCGCTCCAGCGCCCACACCTTGTCCACGCGCCGCTGGTGGCGGGGCACGCCGTCGAACCTCGCGGCGATGAACGCCTCCACGAGCTCCCCGGCGAGCGCCTCGCCGACCACGCGCGCCCCCAGCGCGAGCACGTTCATCCGGTCGTGCTCGACGCCCTGGCGTGCGGAGTACGTGTCGTGACACAGCCCCGCGAGGATGCCCGGCATCTTGTTCGCCGCAGCCACCGCCCCAACCCCGGACCCGCAGACGAGGATCGCCCGCTCGGCGCGCCCGGCGCCGAGCGTCGTCCCCACCGCCTCCGCGAAATCCGGGTAGTCGCTGGGCGTGTCGTCGTTCGCGCCGAGGTCGAGCACCTCGTGGCCCGCCGCGCGGAGACGCACGGCGAGCGCGTCCTTGAGCCTCCACCCTGCGTGATCCGCGGCCATGGCGATGCGCATCGCGAGCCTCCCGACTCGTCGTTCTGTTAAGCACCGCGCGGGGCGGGCGCCGCGGTCGTGCGGGCCTGGACGACCGGGGCCGGGGCCGTCGGTGCCATCGGGCCATGGGAGGCCCCGCCGAGGGACCGCGCCCGGCGCGTGGTCGCGAGAAGCGTGCTTCTATGGTTAGTTGATCGCCGTCGCGCCGTTCGCGAAGGAAAGCCATGTTCCAGGTGAAACCAGAGTCCCCGCTCACCAGCCTGGCCGTCCGCTGGTCGTCCGGAGCCCCGGACCCGGAGCTCCTCGCCGAGACACGCGAGGCCCTCGGCGGCATCCGGCCCGAGGACCTGCCCGCGGTGACCGTGCTCCTGGACGTGGTCCTCCCGCACCTCGCCGGCCCCGCGCGCGAGCCGGCGCGCCGGGTGGTGCTCGCCCTGCTGGACACCGTCCGGCGGCGGTTCTTCGCCCGCCAGCTCCGCGCCGGGGAGATCGACCCCTGGCTCGCCGTCCTCCTCCCGGCGATGGACCGGGCGGACGTCACCGTGGGTGATGTCCTGCGCTCGCGTGAGGAGACCGAGCCGAAGACCGTGGCCATGCGGCTCCTGGGGGCGGAGGCCTCGGAGCTCACGGTGGCCGACGTCGCCCGGCGCACCCGGGCGCTCGCCCGCGGGATCCTGGCGCTGGGGGGCGAGGGCGTCACGGTGGCGATCCTCTCGGAGAACTGCCTCGAGGCGGCGCTCTGCGACCTCGCCTGCCTCTCCTCGGGGATCGTGGACTACCCGCTCCCGGCGAACGCCGTCGCCGAGCAGATCGTCTACATGCTCAAGCACTCGCAGGCGAGCCTGCTGCTCGTCTCCGACGAGGAGCAGCTCGGGAAGGTGCTGCCCTCGCTCCCGCTCCTGCCCGACCTCCAGGAGGTGGTGGTCTTCTCGCGGGCGAGCGCCGAGCGGCACGGTCTCCTCTCCCTCGATCAGATGGTGGACCAGGGCGCGAGCGTGGACGAGTCGGCGCGGGCCGCGCGGTCCGCCGCGGTCCGGGCCGGCGACGTCGCCACGGTCATGTACACCTCGGGCACCACCGGGCGGCCCAAGGGCATCCTCTTCACCCATCGTAACATCGTCACCAAGCGTCTCTGCCGCGGGTTCGCCCTGCCCGAGATCGGCGAGGGCGACGTGTTCCTCTGCTACCTGCCGCTTTACCATACGTTCGGGCGGTGGCTGGAGCTCATCGGCAC
>JAEZXM010000522.1 GCA_023419875.1 Pseudomonadota bacterium
CTGCGCCTTCCCGTGATCGTCGCGACCCCCACGCGTCGCAGGGAGCAGGGCACGCGGCGGGCGCTGGCACTCGTGCAGGAGGCGGGGCTCGCGCCCGGGCAGGCGCTCCTCGTTGGCGCCGATGCCCGGACGGTGCGTACGGTGCGGGCGTTCGGGCAGTGCGCGGGCCTGTCGCTCTCGGCCGGCGAGGACGGGATCGTGGCCGCCGTGAAGATGGTCTCGGCGCTCGGGCCGGAGGGGCTCGTCCTCGGGTCGGACGCCGGCCTGAGCGGCGGGGACCTGCTCGCCCTGCCACGCGCCGCCGACCGGCTGGCTCGGGCGGGGCTCTCCGAGGGCGTCGTGCGGCGGGTGTGCGGGGCGAACGCGGTGGCGTTCCTGCGGATCGACGCTCCCGCCCCCCTCAATCCCACTTCTCGGTAGCGTGCTCGCCCAGGAAGCGCTCGGCGTCGATGGCCGCCATGCAGCCCGTGCCCGCGGCGCTCACCGCCTGCCGGTAGCTCGGGTCCGCGACGTCTCCGGCGGCGAAGACGCCGGGCACGCTGGTCGCCGTGGTCGGCGCCTTCACCACGAGGTAGCCCACGTCGTTCATCGCGAGCTGGCCGCGGAAGAGCGCCGTGTTCGGCTCGTGGCCGATCCCCATGAAGACGCCCTTCACCCGGAGCTCGCGCGTCGAGCCGTCCTTGGTGCTCCGGAGACGGACGCCGGTGACGCCCTTCCCGTCGCCGAGGACCTCGTCCACCACGGTCGAGAGGACGAGCTCGACCTTCGGGTTCTTGCGGACGCGCTCCTGCATGATCTTGGAGGCGCGCAGCTCGTCGCGGCGGTGGACGATCCAGACCTTGCTCGCGTACTTCGTGAGGAAGCTCGCCTCCTCCATGGCGGTGTCGCCGCCGCCGACGACGGCCACCTCGGCGCCCCGGAAGAAGAAGCCGTCGCAGGTGGCGCAGGCCGAGACGCCGCGCCCCTGGTACACCTTCTCGGAAGGGAGGTTCAGCCACTTCGCGCAGGCGCCGGTCGCGACGATCACCGCGTCGGCGGTGTAGAGCTTGTCCTCCTGCCACAGCTGGAAGGGGCGGCGGGAGAGGTCCACCCGCGTCACCTCGCCCAGCTCGAACCGCGTCCCGAACCGCTCTGCCTGCTTCTTCATCCGCTCCATGAGCTCCGGCCCCAGGATGGCCTCCGGGAATCCGGGGTAGTTCTCGACCTCGCTGGTGATGGTGAGCTGGCCGCCCGGCTGGCTGCCTTCGAAGAGGAGGGGGCGGAGGTCGGCCCGCGCGGCGTAGAGCGCGGCGGTGTATCCCGCCGGGCCGCTGCCGATGATGACGAGCCTCTCGTGCTGGGCCATGGGTCTCCTCCCTCGGGCTCTCTTATCCGCTGGGAGCCCGGGTGTCACCGGAAGGATGCGCGAGGACGCCCCGGCCCGCCGTCGGGTAGACTCCGGCAACCCTCTCTCGTCCGGAAGGATCTCGTCGATGGCCACGACTTCCCTTCGCCACGTGCGGCTCGGGCCGGCGCTCCTCCTCGTCGCGGCGCTCGCCTGGCCCGCGCGCCCGCTCGCCCAGGGCGGGCCGGTCCCGATCTTCACCGCCTTCTGCAACACCACGGGCGGCCTCCGGATCGAGGTCGCGGTGAACGGGGTCACGATCGAACGGTCGACCGGCCAGGAACTCGTGAGCGCGCAGCTCAACAGCTGGCTCCTGGCAGGCAAGAACCGGCTCCGCGTCCGGACGCCGCCGGGCGGGAACATCGCGAAGGGCGCCGGGGTGAAGTGCGAGGTCGTCCGGAGCATCCCCCGCAAGCCGCCCATCGAGACCGTGCTCGCCAGGCTCGCCTGGATGGCGCCTGCAGGGAAGGCGCCGGGGCGCCTGGATCGAACCCTCGAGATCGCGGTCCCGGTGCGGGACGCGCCGCCCTGCGACCTCTGGGAACGCGCCGAGAAGCTGAAGCTGGACGGTCCAACCCGCGCGGCCGTCCTCGGAAAGGTCGGGGAGCTCGAGGCGGCGCTCCGGTCCGCCGACGTGAAGAAGGTCCTCGCGCTGCAGCAGTTCTCGAACGAGGACTGGGTCCGGTGCAACGGCAAGGACCTGGAGGAGTTCCGCCGGTGGGCGCCGGAGCAGGCCCGCGCGATCGTGGAGGTGCTCGCGCCGAAGAAGTTCACGGTCTGGGACCCGGCCCGAGCCAAGGTGGAGCTCGTCGCGGGCGGGCGTGTCGCGCAGGTCACCGTCGACGGCGGCCCGCCGATCGTGGTCCAGGGCACGGACAAGGACGACCGGAGCGTCATCCAGCCGTTCGTGGCACGCATCGACGGGGTGTTCCTGCTCGTCCGGTGACCGACCGGGCACCCTGGGGCCGTTGCGGCACCCCGCCACGGGCTCCTCCCCCGGAATGGTTTCGCTCGACCGGTGATTGGAAGTAGGATTTCGACCCCCCGAAGCCCGACCACCCCCAACCTCCCCCGGGAGCGCCATGCGAGCCGCCAGACCCCTGTTCCTCGCCCTGATCGCCGCCGTCGCCTGCGGCAAGTCCAAGTCCAACGAGCCCCTCGCCCGCATCGGCAACAAGACGATCACGGCCGAAGACCTGGGGGAGGATCTCACCAAGCGGCTCAAGGAGCTCGAGGCGCGCCTCATCGACGCCAAGAGGGACTACGC
>JAEZXM010000140.1 GCA_023419875.1 Pseudomonadota bacterium
TGGTCGCGTTCCGCGAGGATCCCCGGAGCGCGGTTGGCCTTCCCTGTATCGACTTCCGGGCGAAGGACACCCTCACCCCCGGCGCGCCGCTCTGCCTCGTGAAGCGGGGCGGGAAGTGGTGGTTCACGGAAAGTCTTTATCCCTGCTAGAGTGGGCGAATGCCCGACCTCTCGAGCCGCACCATCCTCGTCACCGGGGCCAGCTCCGGGATCGGCCTCGCCGCGAGCCGCGCGCTCGCGGAGATGGGGGCCGAGCTCGTCCTCGTCGGCCGCGATCCGGATCGGCTCGCGGCGGCCGAGGCGGAGGTGAGGGCCGCCTCCCGCGGCGGCGCGGTCGCGGCGCTCCAGTGCGACTTCGCCTCGCTCGCCGACGTCCGGGCGCTCGCCGCCGAGGTCCTGCGGCGCTGGCCGCGGCTCCACGTCCTCGTGAACAACGCCGGAGGGGTGAACCCGGTCCGCGGGGTGACCGTCGACGGGTTCGAGCGCACGTTCGCGGTGAACCACCTCGCGCCGTACCTCCTGACGCGGCTCCTCCTCGATCGCCTCCGGGCGAGCGCGCCGGCGCGCGTCGTCACCGTCGCGAGCGCCGGCCACCACCGCGGCGACCTCGACTTCGACGATCTCCAGATGACGAAGGGCTACCGGCTCATGCGCGCCTACGGGCGCTCGAAGCTGGCGAACATCCTCTTCACGCGAGAGCTCGCCCGCCGGCTCGCGGGGGCCGCCGTCACCGCCGCCTGCGTCCACCCGGGCGAGGTGTCGACCCGGATCTGGTCGGGCGCGCCCGGGTTCGTGGGGGCGCTCATCGCCGTCGCGAGGTGGTTCATGCTCTCGCCGGAGAAGGGTGCGAGGACGATCGTCCGGCTCGCCTCGGCGCCGGACGCGGAGGTCGAGCGGCTCGCCGGCCTCTACCTCGAGAAAGGCAAGCCGGCGAAACCCTCGTCGCTCGCGCGGGACGACGCGGTCGGGCGGCGGCTCTGGGATGAGAGCGCCCGGCTCGTGGGGCTGGCGCCGTAGCTCCAGCGCCGGCTCGAGCTGCCCGGACGGGACGTCGCTCTTGGCGATGGCCGGCCTCGCCACCCGCGGCTACTCGATCCCTGGAGGAAGACTCGAGGAGCTACACCCTGGATGCGCATGGACATCACCACCGCGAGCTTCGTCTCCGCCCTGCCGGGGGAGCGGCTGTCGGCCGCCCGCGCCGATGCCGAGCGCTGGCTGCAGCGGATCGAGACCCTTCACGCTCAGTACCGGGCCGGGGCGATCCACGTCCGCCTCCCACCGCGCTTCTCGGACCCGCGGCGGCCCCTGGCGGAGCTCGTGCAGACGGAGCTGCCGGCCAGCCGCGCCGCCCTGGATGCGGCCGCCGACGGCCTCTTCTACTCCCTTCCCGTGGCCTTCGACCCGGCCGAGAGCGTCGGGCCGTACCTGGCCACCGTCGATCGGGATCCGGACGGCGAGCCCTACCGGTTCCTGGATCTGGGGGCGCTCATCGCCTCGCATCCCTTCGGAGAGAACGACCCGGAGCTCGTCGCCGGCCTGCTCTCCGGCCTGCCGTACGCCGTCTCGCGCTACGCGCACTCCGAGTACCAGACCGTCCTCTCGCTCCGGCTCAAGGCCGAGCTCGGGCGGATCGCGCCGGCGGGCACGCCGCGCTTCTTCGTCGTGAACACCGGCGCGGAGACGGTCGAGAACGCGATGAAGGCCGTCCTCCTCAACCGCGTGAAGACGTCGGCGGCGGAGCGAGAGGGCGAGGCCGAGGCGCAGGCGTTCTTCATCATCTCGTTCGAGGGCGCCTTTCACGGCCGGACGCTGGGGAGCCTCGCCGCCACCCACCGCCGCAAGGCGCGCCTCGGCTTCCCGACGTTCGACTGGCCGCACGTGCTCTTCCCGGTCGAGGACCCGCAGTCGCCCGCGCGCACCCAGAAGCGCGACGACAAGACCCTGGAGCAGATCTGGATCTTGCTCGCCACCGGGCGCGTGCCGGGCGCGCCGCGGCCGCTCGACCAGTTCCGACGCCAGCTCGCGGCCTGCGACGAGCTCCTCGCGCAGCTCCCCGCGGATCGGTCCGCCTGGCCGGCGCTCGTGAACGGGTTCGTCGAGGATCAGCGGGCGCGGCTCGACCCGGGCGTCCTCCGGCGCGCGCAGCGGGTGGCCGGCGTGCTGGCGGAGCCGATCCAGGGCGAGGGAGGCCTCCGGTTTGCGTCGGACTCCTTCTTCCGGCGGCTGCGCCTCCTCACCCGGATCTACGACGTGCCGCTGCTCCTCGACGAGGTGCAGACCGGGTGGGGCGCCACCGGGCGCCTCTGGGCCCACGAGCACTTCGATCTGCCCTGTCCGCCCGACGCGGTGATGTGGGCGAAGAAGGCGCAGAACGGGATCCTCTTCGTGAGCGAGGACCTCGCCACGTTCTTCCAGGAGGAGAAGAAGTTCAACACGACCTGGGAAGGCGATTCGGTCGGCATGCTGCGGCTGCTCGGGTGGCTCGACCGGCTCGACCTCGAGCAGGTCCGCCGCACCGGCGCGCTCGCGCGCGAAGGGCTCGAGGCACTCGCCCGCGACTACAAGGGCTTCCTCTCCGGCGTGCGCGGGCGCGGCTGTTTGCTCGCCTTCGACGTCGTCCGGGCCGACTGGCGCGAGGGGCTGCGCGACCGGGCCTTCCGAAGGGGTCTCCTCCTGCTCCCCGCCGGCGAGCGGACGCTCCGGTTCTACCCTCGGTACGACATGGAGCCGAGCGCGATCGAGGAGGCGATGACGCTGCTGCGCGGGGCGGTGGCGGACCTGCTCGGGACCCCCGCGCCGGCCGGGGTCCAGACCGGACCCGAGGTGCGGGGCGGGACCGTCGACGTCCCGCTGGGAACGCTGCAGCTCGTGGACCTCACCGGCCCCGGCGCAGCCGAGCTCCTGCCCAAGGTGTACGCGCTCGAGGCGGAGCGGTACGGCTCGCGCGACGGTCGCGAGCCGTTGCTGCAGTATCCGCCGGAGACCCTGGAGGCGACGCTCGGCCACGCGCGGGCGGTGGGCCTCGGGCTGCGGGACCGCGTGACCGGCCGCCTCGTCGCGTACGCGATCGGCAGCCCGCTCGAGAACCACGACGAGCTCGGCGTGCGCGAGGACCCGAGCTTCGGCGACGGCGACACGCTGTACCTCCAGGCGACCGCGGTCTCGCCGCAGCTCAAGAACCAGGACGAGGTCGAGGGGATGATCCTCGACGCGTTCCGCGCCCGCGCCGAGTGGGCCGGCTTCGCCGCGCTCTCGATGCTGATCGAGGCGCGGGTGGTGGAGGTCGGTCCAGCCTGGCTCCGGTCGGCGGCGGTCGTCGAGACCGCGGACGACTACCTCCGGAGCGGGGTGCGGGTGGTGTACCTGAGGGCGCGGCTGGGAGGGTAGCCGCCCCACGCCCTCAGTCGCCGTTCAGCCCGGACCCCGCAGGCGGATGCCGCTCGAGGGACGCCGCGACGTCCTGCACGAGGGCCGGCGCGATCTGCGACTCGTACCTCGCGTCGAGCTCCTCCGGGTCCTTGCCGGCCCGGAGCCAGTCGATCCCCTCCTGCCGGAACGAACCGGTGTGGGAGTCGATCGCCGCGCGGCAAGGCTCATCTCGGCACTGATCGCGGTAGGACCGGACCGCACCGTCATACTCCCTGGACCAGAGGTCCGCGGCGACGGCGTTCCTCGCGTTCACCGCAAGCCGGAGTCCGCTCGCCGAGTAGGCGACCTGCTTCGCGTTCTTGAAGCTGGGCTTCTTGACGAGCTTCACCAGGTCGAACACCGGCGCGGCCACCTCCTGCACCATGCCCTTGCAGGCCGCGGCCACGAGGCCGGGCGCGCCATACTCGCAGGCGAGCTCCGGCATCGTCTCGAAGACGAGCTCGAAGCCGACGGTCTCGACGAACATCTCCCACTCCTCCTGCTGGAGGTGGCCGATCGCCATCCCCACCGTCTTCCCCATCAGCTCGAGCATCCGATCGACGGACAGGTCGGTGCGGTAGGCCAGGGGGCACGCGCAGGCGGCCCCGTTGAAGAATCCGCCGGCCTGCGGGAAACGGAAGGTCAGGTCGGCGATGACGGTCGTGCCCCGCGCCTTGAGCCGCTGCCTCACCTGATCGCTCACCCTGAACCCGAGGACCGTGCCCGAGGGGCCCTTCGCCTTCGCGACGGCGCGGTCGCCGAGCCGCCGCCGGAGCTCGGCCATCTCCCGCTCCCAGGCGGCGCGCTCGGCCTCCTGCACGAGGGATGAAGGCTGCAGGAGGACGGGATCCAGCGACTCGCGTGAAAGCCCCACCTCCTCCGGCACGCCGGAGATCGACCGAAAGCCGTCCTTCGACGCATCGTCCACCGCCTGGTCGATCTGGTGGCGGATCTCCTTCTCCGCCTCCCTCCCCATCTCGCCCAGGACGAGGACGAGGATCTCCCGGACCTCCGGGTTCTTCACCTGCTCGAGCCCTTTCTCCAGGCTCCCGTCGACGAGCGGGTCGATGAGGTGCGTCAATGGGTTGAGGGTCTCGACGCAGTCCGCCTCGGTCTTCGCGGCGCCGCTCACCTTGAGCCCGCGCGCGGCGGCCATCGAGGCGAGCGCGGGGAAGGTGGCCGTCGGGTAGGGGAGCATCTCCGGGATACAGGCGAGCTGCTCCGGGTTCCGGGAGTAGAACCTCACGAGCTCGACACCGTCGAGGCTCCCCTTTCCCGCAAGCGCCACGAGGACCTTCTTCGGATCGAACGACGTGGCCGCCTGAGCGACGCGGGGGGCGGAGAGGATCGCAGCGGAGGCGGCGAGGACGAGCGACAGGCGGGATCGCATCGAGGGCTCCTGCGCGACGGAAGGTCCGGTCTTCGCCTCCGGGGTGTCTCGATCAGATACGCCCGCGGGCAGGCGGTGTCACGCGTGCGCGCCGAGGAGCACGTGCACGGCCGACCCCACGGGATGGTACCGTGGGTGACCAGCCAAGGAGCGCACGATGACCCCCGAAACCCGCCTCGCCCAGCTCGGCATCTCCCTCCCGCCCGTGCCGCCGCCGGTCGCCTCCTACGTGAACGCGGTGCGCACGGGCAATCTCCTCTACACCTCCGGCAAGGGACCGCTTCCGGTCGACGGACGACTCCCGACCGGGCGGGTAGGCGTGGAGTTCTCGGTGGAAGAAGGTTACCAGCTCGCCCGGTCCACCGGCCTCGCGCTCCTGGCCACCCTCCGGGCCGAGCTCGGCACCCTCGACCGCGTGAAGCGGATCGTGAAGGTGCTCGGGCTCGTCGCCGCCCCGCCCGAGTTCGGGGATCACCCCAAGGTGATCAACGGCTGCTCCGATCTGCTGATCGAGGTCTTCGGAGAGGCCGGGCGCCACGCCCGCTCCGCGGTGGGCGTCGCGTCGCTGCCGTTCGTGACGCCGGTCGAGATCGAGCTCATCGCCGAGGTGGATTAGGGGCCGCAGGCCCCCTGGAATGGGCGCGGCCCGCGCGCGCCCGCGTTCGCAGCTTGCAAGCGAACGATGAGCGCGGCGGGCACGTGGGCGGCGGGGGCGATGTGGGCTGCGGGGATCCTCCTCTCGAGCGGGTGCGCCTCGGCGCCGGCGCCGCTCGTGCACGTGGGCCGGGACGATCCCGGCGCGCCCATCCCCGGGCTGGTGATGTGCGGAGCGGTACGGGCGGAGCTCCGGCTCGATCCGGCGCGGCCGCTGGTCCTCTTCGTGCCGGGGCGCGGCGAACCCGGCGAGCGGTATGCGGCGCTCTCCTACCGGTTCGAGATCGAGGGGAAGCAGACCGCCTGCTTCGCGTACGACGATCGCGACGGCCTGGACGACGGCGCGGCGCGCCTCACCCAGGCCCTCGCCGGCCTCCAGGCCCGGATGCCCCCGGGCAGGATCACGATCCTCGGGCACAGCCTGGGCGGCCTCGTCGCCCGGCGCGCGCTCGTCGCCGAGCGCGCGCAGCCGCTCCGGCCCGGTGGGTTCACCTACACGCTCGTCACCGTGGCCGCGCCGTTCGGAGGGGTCCGCAGCGCCGCGGACTGCGGGCGGACGTGGTTGCACGTCCTCACCCTCGGCGCCTCGGCCGCGGTGTGCGGGATCGTGGCGGGAGATGCCTGGCAGGAGATCCCACCGGGTTCGGGCTTCATGCGGAAGCCCGGAACGCTCATCCCGGAGGTCACGGAGGCGATCGGCGTCGTGACCCTGGAATCCGGCGCGTGCCGGCGGCGCGCGCTTCGCGGGGGCTGCGACGAGCCCGACGTGGTCTTCAGCCTGCGCGAGCAGCGGAACGACGTCGTCGAGGCGGACCCGCGGTGGACCCGGGTCCAGGTGTCGGCGGGTCACGCGGAGATCATCGGCGACCCGGGCAGGCCGCCGGAGAAGCTCATCTCGATCCTGCAGGAGCGCGGGATCCTCCAGCCTCCGCCTCCAGAGCTTGCCCGGCCGTAGGCGCCCCCTCCTTCCGCTCACCCGCCCGGCCGGTGTCCTTGCGCCGGAGCGAAAGCCCGAGCGTGAAGCGGGCGACCGGCTCGTCGCCGTACTTCTTCGGCACGGTCGCGACCACCTCGACCGGGAGCGTGAACCGCTCGCCGGTCTCGTCCGCGCGGACGACCGCCTCCGCGATCCGGCGCCCGTCGCGCGAGCGGAAGAGGACGTCTCCATCCGCCCGCTTCAGGAAGTCCCCCCGGACGTCCTTGAAGAGCGGCACGACCTTCGGGTGTCCGTCCCGGATCGCGCGGAAGGCGCTCAGCCCTGCGGCGATGTCGGCGCCGGCGCAGAGCGCGCCGAAGTACATCGAGCCCACGTGGTTCCGCGACCGCCAGCCGAGCGGGATCTCGACCGCGCATCCCTCCTCGTCGAGCTCGAGCACGCGCGGGCCGAGGAAGAGGAGGACGGGGACGCGCAGCGAGAACATGCGGAGGAACGCGGTCTCTCGGACGAGCATGGGTGGTCTCCTCGCGACTCGCTGCATCATAGGAGGCCGTCCGGCGAAGGGCGAAGCCCAACTCGGGCCCGCGCGGCGTCCCGCCCCGAGGCGATTACAACCTGTCCGTGCTGGAGACGTTCCACCCCGTCGTGCGCGCGTGGTTCGAGGGGCGCTTCGCTGCGCCGACCGAGCCGCAGGCGCGCGCCTGGCCGGCGATCGCCTCCGGAGCGGATGTGCTCGTGTCGGCGCCGACCGGATCGGGGAAGACGCTGGCGGCGTTCCTCTCGGCCCTGGACGGGCTCCTCCGCGAAGGCCTCGCCGGAGCGCTGCCCGACGCCACGCGGGTGGTCTACGTGTCCCCGCTCCGCGCCCTCTCGAACGACGTGGAGCGGAACCTGCTCGGCCCGCTCGCGGAGCTGTCGTCCACCGCGGGCGCGGCGGGCTTCACGCCCCCCGCGCTCCGCGTCGCCCTCCGGACCGGCGACACCACCGGCAGCCGCCGCCAGGCGATCCTGCGCCGCCCGCCCCACGTGCTCGTCACGACGCCCGAGTCGCTCTACCTCCTCCTCACCGCCGCGCGGGGGCGCGAGCTGCTCGCCTCCGTCGAGACGGTGATCGTCGACGAGATCCACGCGCTGGCGCGCGACAAGCGCGGCGCGCACCTCGCGCTCTCGCTCGAGCGGCTCGAGGCGCTCGCGCGACGGCGACCGCAGCGGATCGGCCTCTCCGCCACCGTCGAGCCGCTCGACGAGGTGGCGCGGTTCCTCGTCGGCGCCCATCGGGTGGCCGAGGACGGCTCGCCCCGCTGCGCCCGCGTGGAGGTGGGCCGCCGCCGCGTCCTCGACCTCGGCGTCGAGATCCCCGAGGACGAGCTGTCGTCGGTCGCCTCGAAGGAGCTCTGGGACGTCCTCTACGACCGGCTCGCGAAGCTCGTCGCGGAGCGGCGCTCGACGATCGTGTTCGTGAACACGCGGCGGATGGCGGAGCGAGCGGCGCACGCGCTCGAGGAGCGGCTCGGGGAGGGCGTCGTCGCCGCGCACCACGGGAGCCTCTCGCGCGAGCGCCGCCTCCTCGCCGAGGAGCGGCTCAAGGCCGGCCTCCTCAAGGTCATCGTCGCCACCTCCTCGCTCGAGCTCGGGATCGACGTGGGCGCGGTGGAGCTCGTCGCGCAGCTCGGCCCGCCCGGCGCGCTGGCCGCGGCCCTGCAGCGCGTCGGCCGCTCCGGCCACGTGTACGGCGCGACGCCCTGCGGGCGGTTCTTCCCCGTGACCCGCGACGAGCTGGTCGAGTGCGCCGCGGCGGTGCGCGGACTCCGGCGTGCGCGGCTCGAGCCGACGCGGATCCCGGA
>JAEZXM010000143.1 GCA_023419875.1 Pseudomonadota bacterium
CGGCACGCGGTCGATGACGTCGATCGCGATCGAGAAGCGGTCGACCTGATTCTGGATCGCGAGCTCGAGCGGGGTGTTGATGTTGCCCTTCTCCTTGTAGCCGCGCACGTGCAGGTTCGGGTGGTTCCGGCGGCGATAGGCGAGCCGGTGGATGAGCCACGGATAGCCGTGGAAGTTGAAGATGATCGGCTTGTCGAGGGTGAAGAGCGAGTCGAAGTCGCGGTCCGACAGGCCGTGCGGGTGCTCGCTCTCGGGCTGGAGGACGAAGAGGTCCACCACGTTCACGAACCGGAGCCTCAGGTCGGGGAACTCCCGGCGCAGCATCGACACCGCCGCCAGCGCCTCGAGGGTGGGGATGTCGCCGGCGCTCGCCAACACCACCTCGGGCTCGGCGCCCTGGTCGGTGGACGCCCAGCCCCAGATCCCGATCCCCTTGGTGCAGTGGATCCGGGCCTCCTCCATGGAGAGGTACTGGAGGTGGTTCTGCTTGTCCGAGACGATCACGTTCACGTAGTTCTCGCTCCGGAGGCAGTGGTCGGCGACCGAGAGCAGGCAGTTCGCGTCCGGCGGCAGGTAGATGCGGGTCACCCGCGCGCTCTTGTTCGACACCACGTCGAGGAAGCCCGGGTCCTGGTGGGTGAAGCCGTTGTGGTCCTGCCGCCAGACGGTGGAGGTGACGAGGAGGTTCAGGGAGGCGATCTCCTCGCGCCAGGAGATCCGGTTGCAGATGTCCAGCCACTTCGCGTGCTGGTTGAACATGGAGTCGATGATGTGGACGAAGGCCTCGTAGGTGGAGAAGAAGCCGTGGCGCCCGGTGAGCAGGTATCCCTCCAGCATGCCCTCCAGCGTGTGCTCGGAGAGCATCTCCACCAGGCGGCCGTCGGGGGAGAGCATGCTCCCGTCCGCGTCCACCGGCAGGATCTCCGCCATCCATCCCTTCTTCGTGGCTTCGTACACGGCGTCGAGCCGGTTGGAGGAGTTCTCGTCGGGCGAGAAGAGCCGGAAGGTGTCCGGGTTCCGGCGGATCACCTCCGTGAGGAACCGCCCCAGGGGCCGGGTGTTCTCGTGGTGCGTCCGGCCGGGCGCCTCGACCGTCACCGCGAAGTCGGCGAAGTCCGGCAGGCGGAGCGGGCGGCGGAGCATGCCGCCGTTGGCGTGCGGGTTCGCGCCCATGCGCCTTGTCCCGCGCGGCGCCACCGCGCGCACCGCGGCGACCGGCGCCCCGGCCGCGTCGAAGAGCTCCTCGGGCCGGTAGCTCCGCATCCACGCCTCGAGCGTCCGGAGGTGCGCGGGGTTCGATCGCACGTCCGGCACCGGGACCTGGTGCGCCCGCCAGAAGCCCTCGAGCTGGTGGCCGTCCACCTCGCGCGGCGCCGTCCAGCCCTTCGGCGAGCGGAGCACGATCATCGGCCAGCGCGGACGGGTGATCGTCCCGCCCTTGCGTGCGGTGGACTGCGCCTCGCGGATCGCCGCGAAGCAGTGGTCGAGCGTGGCCGCCATCGCCTGGTGCATCGACTCGGGGTCCGAGCCCTCGACGAAGCACGGGCTCCACCCGTACCCGCGCAGGAGCGCGTCGAGCTCGTCGGGCGGGATGCGGGCGAGGAGGGTGGGGTTGTTGATCTTGTAGCCGTTCAGGTTCAGGACCGGCAGGACCGCGCCGTCGCGGGCGGGGTTCAGGAACTTGTTGATGTGCCAGCTCGTGGCGAGCGGGCCGGTCTCCGCCTCGCCGTCGCCCACCACCGCCGCGACCACCAGGTCCGGGTTGTCGAACGCCGCGCCGCAGGCGTGCGAGAGCACGTACCCGAGCTCGCCACCTTCGTGGATCGAGCCGGGCGTCTCCGGCGTGCAGTGGCTCCCGACGCCTCCAGGAAAGGAGAACTCCTTGAGGAAGCGCTTGAGGCCCTCCTCGTCGAGCCCTTTGTCCGGGTAGACCTCCGAGTACGTGCCCTCGAGGTAGACCGGCCCGAGCACGCCCGGCGCGCCGTGGCCCGGCCCGGCGAGGAAGATCACGTCGGCGTCGTCGCGCCGGATGATCCGGTCGAGGTGGGTCCAGACGAACGACAGCGCCGGGCTCGCCCCCCAGTGGCCGAGGAGCCGGTTCTTCACGTGCTCGGGGGCGAGCGGCCTCCGGAGGAGGGGGTTCTCGCGCCGGTCGATCATCCCGACCGCGAGGTAGTTGCACGCCCGCCAGAAGGCGTGGATGCGCCCGAGCTCCTCGGCGGAGAGCGGCGCGCCGGAGATCGTCGCCCGGGCCGGACCGAACGGGCTGAGCGCGGTGTGGTCGGGCGTGGAACCGAGGGTGGTCGCCATCTCGCAGCTCCTCCGGTGCGGGTCGTGGCGAAATGATCCGTCCCACTGTGCGCCGCGTCCAGCGCGGCCAGGGGGCGCGGAGCTCTCGACGGAGGGTAGAACCCGCGTGGGGCTCGCGAGGGCCTACAGGGGGAGCTCTTGCCGGACCCGCGCACGGCGGTCGGTCCGCTCCTCGTCGCCCAGCCTGAACGACTTCACCATGGCCGCGAGCTCCTCCGCCTGCCCGGAGAGCTCGGAGGCCGCAGACGACGACTGCTCGGCGCTCGCGGCGTTCTGCTGGATCACCTTGTCCATCTCGCCGAACGCGCCCTGCACGCCCTCGATGCCGCCGAGCTGCCGCTGCGCGGCGCTGGCGATCTCCGAGGCGATGGCGCTCACCCGTCCGATGCCCTCGGCGATCTCGCCCAGCTTCCCGGCGACGAGCTGCGAGGTGCCCTCGCCCTCGGCGGCGTTGCGCATCGACTCCGCGATGAGCGCCTCGGTCTTCTTCGCCGCCTCCTTGGCGCGCAGGGCGAGCGAGCGGACCTCCTCGGCCACGACCGCGAACCCGCGTCCGGCCTCGCCGGCGCGGGCCGCCTCGACGGCGGCGTTGAGGGCGAGGAGGTTGGTCTGGAAGGCGATGTCGTTGATGTCCCGGATGATCTGCGAGGTGCTCTCGGCGCTCTGGCGGATCCGCTCCATCGCGCCCTGCATGCGATGAACGACGGAGGTGCCCTCGGTGGCCGCGGCGCGGGCGCTCCGCGCGAGCTCGTCCGCCTGCCGGGCGTGCTCCGCCGCATCGCGCGTGGTCACCGCGACGTCCTCGATCGCGCTGGTCGTCTCCTCGACGGTGGCCGCCTGCTCGGAGGCGCCGCTCGCCACCGCCTGGCTGGACGAGGCGATCTGCGCCGCCGCCGACGAGACCTCGCCGGCTGCCCGTGCGACCTGTCCCATCGACTGCTCGAGCGCTTCGGCAGTGGAGTTGAGCGCGCGCTGGATGCGCGCGTGGTCGCCCTCGTAGGTCCCGGTCATCCGCGCGCGGAGGTCGCGGTCGGCGAGCCGCTCCAGCACCGACGTCGCTTCGTCGACCGGCGCGACGATCGAGTCGATCGCTTCGTTGACCCCGGCGATGATGGTCCGGAAGTCGCCCTGGTGGCGCGCGAGGTCGGCCCGCGCGTCGAGCCGGCCGCAGACCGCGTCGCTCCCCAGCCGGCGGGCGTCCTCCGCGAGCTGGTTCACCGCCCTGATGCAACCGTTCAGGTTCTGCTTCAGGGCGTCGAAGGCGCCCTGGTACGCGGCGGAGATCGGCGCCGGGATGTCTCCGCGCGCGATCTGGGCGACGCACTCGGCGGCGACGCCGATGGGCCCGAGCACCGCGTCGAGCGTCCGGTTCAGGCCCTCCACGATCCTCCGGAAGTCACCCTGGTGGCGCGCCACGTCGGCGCGCGTCGAGAGCTGGCCCGCCACCCCCGCCGCCGCGAGCCGATCCACGTCCTGCACCACCGCCGAGACCGCGTCCACGGAGCGGTTCAGGCTCGCCTTCACCTGGTCGAAGTCGCCCGGCCACTCCTCCACGATGCGCTCGGGGATCGCACCGCGGGAGATCGCGTCGAGCTGGAGCGCCGCGGCCGAGAGCGGCCAGGTCACCGCGTCGAGCGTCGCGTTCACGCCCTCGATCACCTTCCGGAAGTCGCCCCGGTGCCGGTCCGCGTCGGCGCGCACCGACAGGCGCCCTTCCACGCCGGCGCGCGCCAGGGTGCCGGCGTCCTCGACGAGCGCGTTGACGGCGGAGATGCACCGGTTGAGGCTCTCGCGGATGCGGTCGAAGTCGCCCTGGTAGGCGGTCGTGAGGGGCGCCGGCACGTCCCCGTGGCCGATCCGCTCGAGGCAGTCGGCGGTCTCGCGGATGGGGGCGAGGAACGCGTCCATCGCGTCGTTCATGCCCTGCACCACCGGCTGGAACTCGGGTCCCAGCCCGGCGGTGTCGCCGCGGACGTCGAGCCGGCCGGAGGCCACCGCCTCGCGGAGCTTCCCGGCCTCCACGACCAGGCGGCGGACGCTGCGGCCGATCGCGCGCGAGAGGAGGAGCGCGAGGACCAGGAAGCCGCCGACCGCGAGCACCACGAAGCTCGCCATGGTCGCCATGGCTCGCTTCGACGCGGTGAGCTCCTTCGCCTTCTTCGCCTCGAGGTCCCGGAGGAGCAGCTTCCTGGCGTGCTGGATGGCGGCCTCGGCCGTCTCGTACGTCTCGAACCCGACCTGCAGGGTCGCGAGCGCCCTGTCCTCCGTGGCGCGGACCTCCGGATGATCCGGGGACCTGCCCGAGGCGATCAGTCGATCGCGCTCCTTCGCGAGGCTGCTCACCTGCTCCACGCCCTTGATCCACCCCCCGTACGCCGTGCTCCAGGACTCGAGCACCGTGTCGATCTCGGCGCTCGGCTTCGCCGCGCGGAGCCGAGCCGAGGCCTCGGCGACCAGGGTCATCCGGTCCGCGGCGGTGTCGGCGGCGGCGCGGTGCCGAAACGATCCCGCGTCGGGGTTCACGAGCGTCCACGACATCGCGTGGATCGCCATCTGGCCCTCTTCCACCACGCCCAGGTCCACGAGCATCGGCATGTCCTCGCCGACCGTCCTGCCGTACAGGGCGAAGACCCGGCGGCTGCCGAACCAGGAGAAGGCGGCGAGGAGGAGCACGACCGTGTTGGCCGCGAGCAGCGCGACGAGGACCTTCCTGCCGGTGTTCATCCGCGTGAGCATGGTGCGCCTCTGCCCATCTCGAGTCGTAAACGACTGCTGCACCCGGCATGCCCCAGGTCCCCGCTCGGTGACCTCCGGTCCGCTGAGGAATTCGCTCCCGATCCCGATTGCTTGGCGCCCATTTCACCGCTCGTGATTAGGGGTGAGCGGGGACCCGGGTGCTCCCGGCCGGGTCTTCGTCCTCCACGACGGGCGGAGGAGATCACCGAACGCGCCTCCCGGCCGAGGGCCGCCGGGACGCGCGAAGGTAGGGCCTCGGCGCAGGTCCGCCCACCGTCGCGCGCTGGACGTCGAGATCTCCCCTGATACGCTGGGTGGAGGAGGAGAACTCATGCGCAAGCTCTTCATCGCCCTCGCGGGCGCCGCCGCCGTCTTCTCGTTCACTGCCTGCGATCCGACGGAGAAGAAAGACTTCAGCTGCACGCGCTCGTTCGGGGACGCGGGCGTCGCCGTGCAGGGCTGCATCCAGCTCCGGATCACAGAGGTCGAGGCCGTCGCGGCCGCGACGCAGTGCGACGGCGACTGGGACGACAACGCGTGCCCGGCGACGGCCGGTCGCGTCGCGGGATACTGCAACCTGCCCGAGGCCGCCGACTACACGCTCTCGGGGACCCCGGCGCGCGTCTACTTCTACGACCCGGTCACGGAAGACGCGGCGGAGGACGCCTGCGTGTCGGTGGACGGCGCGGAGTGGGTCGACCTCTGACCGTCAGCCCTCCGGGGTCGGCTGCTCCGGCCCGCGCCTGAGCAGGCGCGCGACGAGCGCCAGCAGCCCGACCACGGCCGCCCCGAGCACGAGCCAGAAGGCGAGGCGCATGCCGCGGGAGGGCGCCGGGCCCCCCCAGGCCTCGGCGCTTCCCGCCGCGAGCGGCTCGAGCATCACCTCGCGCGCGGCCGCGGCGCGGAGCCGGGGCGCGAGCAGGGCGAGGTCGTACTGGGGAGCGGCGACGTCCGCCCCGTGGAGGAGCGCGAGCGCCGGGCCGGGGTGGAAGAACCGCAGCCGATAGGACGGAAGCAGGAGCCGCGCCGAGATCGCGAGCGGGGCGTTGTCGCCGTCGTTCACCGCGACCACGAGGCGCGCGCTCCGGATCCGCGGGAGCTCGAGCGAGAGCGGCGGCGCCGGTCGGTCGGGATCGGCGTGCGACCACGAGCCCGCGGCGAGGAGCTCCGGTCCTCGAGAGGCAGGGCCCTCGCGCTCCTCGTACACCCGCACCTCCCGCGAGAAGACGCGCACCGCGGTCTCGAGCACGAGCCGCGAGGCGGGCAGGGCGTGCTCCGGCGCCTCCAGCGGGTGGAGCGTGTACCCGTTCCCGGTGAACTCGTCGGGTGGGGCCGACTTCCCCGTCGGTGCCGCGAGCGG
>JAEZXM010000151.1 GCA_023419875.1 Pseudomonadota bacterium
ATCCACGACGCCGATCCAGCCCAGCCCCGCGAGCTTGCCCAGCTTGACGAACGAGAGCCCCACCGGACCGGCGCCGAAGACGAGCACGCGTTCGCCCGGCTGGAGGTGGAAGTCGCCCAGCCCGCCCCACACCTCGCGCCAGGTGCAGAGGAGGGCGGCCTCGGCCGGTGGGATGTCGGGGTCCACGCGGCGCTGGATCTCGTGAACCTCCAGCCAGCCGTGGGCGGCGTCGGCCACGCCGTCCGCCACCATCGCGTCGTGGTCGGTGACGAGCGTGTACTCGCAGAAGCCGCCCCAGCCGCTGGCGAACCCGCCGCCGGGGACGTCGAGGACCAAGCCGCCGATGGCCCGATCACCAATCGTGAACGACCGGACCTTCGCTCCCACCCGGCGGACGATCCCGGTGCCCTCGTGCCCGAGGAGCAGCGGGTAGCGCTCGACGCCGGGGAAGTGCCCCGCGAGGAGCTTCGCGTCGGTGGCGTTGCAAAGGACCGCCACGTCCGTCTGGACCAGCGCCTGGTACGGGCCGGGCTCCGGCGCCGGCACCTCGACGATCTCCACCTCGCCCGGCTTCGTCACCGCGACCGCACGCATGGCTCCGCTCCCTTCCCCGGTCAGGGCACGTCCACCCGGAGCGCCGGACGCGCCGGTGGGTTCTGGAGGTACGGCCGGTACGGCACCGGATCGAGCACCGCGATCCCCGACCAGGCGGCGAGCTCGGCGAGCTCGTTCGTCAGGTGGCCGAAGGCGGTGGGGTAGTGGTGCGGGATTCGCCGGACGAGCAGCGTGTTCATGAGCGTCGGCACGTCGACGCGCTGGCCGTTCACCGCGAGGTCCTTCACCCAGCCGCTGCTCCCGGCGTAGCCCGGCTTCGAGGTCATCGTGCCGGTGAGGACGAACAGGCTCTCGAGCTCGTCGCTCGGCACGGCGATCGTGACCGCGCCCGGCTTGAAGCGCATGTCGGCCACGACGCCGTCGCCCTGCCACGCCTCGCCCGCGTACCGGCCGATGTTGAAGTGGTTGTCCCAGGTCACGCCCCGCCGGTCGGCCCAGCAGGCCGGCGCGACGCCGCAGTGCCAGAGGTTGAGGCTCTGCTCCTGCTCGTCGAAGGCGACGAGGTCGTTGAGCGCGGCGCGCTCGCCGTTCAGCGCGTTCAGGGCGAGCATCGTCACCGCGGAGCCGACGTCCGCCTCGCAGGGCGCGACGATGCCCGCCTGGTTGAGCCGGGAGAGCGCGGCGCACACCGCCACCCCGTAGACCTGCTGGAAGCGCGCCCAGCAGCTCACCGCCAGCGCGTCGAAACCGCCCTCCCGGGCGAAGTCCCGGAGGGCGAGGAAGACGCGCGTGGACCGGTCGACGTGCTCGGTGCGGAGGACCTTCAGGTCGAGCGAGCCCTCGCCGCGGAAGGCCTCCACCTCGGCGGCGACCTCCTTCTCGGCGTACGTCTCGGCGCGGCGGACGATCTCCTCGACCGTGAAGCGCGTCTGGAGCTCGGTGCCGAACCGCTTCTCCAGCACGCGCTCGTCCAGGTACATGTCCTCGAACCCGTCGGCGAGGCCGCCGATCTGGGCGATGCGCGCGGTCCGCAGGCGCTTCAGCGCGCGCAGGGCGCGCACGGTGATCTCGAACCGCTCCAGGAACGGCCTCCCCTCGGCCGGCCCGAAGAACCACTTGAAGGGGATGTGGTGGTGCCGGAGGTACTGGCCGACGATGGAGGCCAGCATGTTGGCGCCGCAGAAGGAGTTGAGCTGGAGCACACCCTCGCGCGCCGGCTCGTTCACCGCCCAGATCCCGAGGCGGCTCCGGACCCGCGCCAGTGGGAGGATCACGCGGCCGTAGGGCAGGCTGGCGTTGAAGACCATCGTGAGGTCGACGCGCTCGCCGTCCATGAAGTCGCGCGCCCGGCGGCCGTCGTCCTCGGTGCGGAGCGGCTCGCGGAGGACGGAGAGGTCGAACCCGAGGCGCTGCGAGAGCGCCGTCATGTCGGTGATCACCCGCTCGTACAGCCCGAGGTCGTCTCCGGGCATGTTGGGATGCACCGCGCCGGTCAACCCGATGCGCACGCGTTCCATGACGCTCCTCCGTCGGGGTCAGCCTTCCCGTGCCCGGCCCGAGCCCGAGCCCGAAGCCGGGCTCGGGCTCGGGGAGGCCTTCCGCTCGCTACTCCATCGCCCGGGCGTAGTTCGCGTAGAGGTCGTTCCAGTCGTACTTGGGCGTGCCCTTCACGTACTTCGCGAGCACGTCGTTGACGTTGGCCTGGTCGACCGTGATCGCCTTGGCGAAGTACTGCCGCTTCTCCTTGGGCGTGCTCTTGAGGTCGATCTTCCCGTTCTTGGCGGCGTTGGCGAGCGCGAGCCCGATGCCGCCCTGCCAGAACGAGTCGTTGAGCACGGTGGCCGCGGCCTCGCCCTTCTGGACCGCCGCGAGCATCTCGTCGATGCCGTCCACGCCCGTGACCATCACCTTGCCGGCGAGGCCGTTGGCGCGGAGCGCCTCGAGCGCGCCGAGGGCCATGTTGTCGTTGGCTGCCCAGACGCCGCCGAGGTCGGGGTTGGCGACGAGGAAGCTCTTCATCTTCTCGAACGCCTTGGCGCGGTCCCACTCGGCGGTGTCCACCGCGACGAGCTTGATGCCCGGGTACTTCTTGAGCATGTTGTCGAGGCCCTTGTACCGGTCGATGGCGATGGAGTTGGCGAGCATGCCCTTCAGCGCGACGATCTTCCCCTTGCCGCCCATCTTCTTGAACAGCGCCTCGGCGGTGAACTCGCCGGCGCTGATGCCGTCGAAGGCGATGTGCGCCACCCAGTGCGGGTAGTCCCACGCCTTGACGTTGTCGGGCTTGTTCCACCAGGTGACGTAGTAGGCGCCCGCGGCCTCGAGGGCCCGCGCGATCGGGATGACGTTCGGCGACTCGTTGGGATCGATGCAGAAGACCGCGTTCTTGCCGGCCTTGGCGATGAGCGCCTTGATGTCGTTGAGCTGCTTCTCGCTGGAGCCCTCCGACGTCTGGATCACGTGAACGGCGCCCAGGGCGTCCGCCGCGTCCTTCCCGCCCTTCGCCCACTTCGCGTGATACGGGTTCTCCAGGCTCCGGATCGAGGTGACGAAGGACGTCTTGCCCTGGCCGAACGCCGATCCGGCGAAGACCATCGCGGCCAGCGAAACGACTACGCGCAGCACTTTCATGGGAACCTCCACCTGCGTTTCGATTGGACTTCCACTCCCGGCAGCACCGACCCGACCCGCCTCCCTCACTCGACGGTCTTCAGCCAGCCTCCGTCGACGTAGTAGCTCGACCCCACGCAGTAGCTGGCGCGCGGGGAGCACATGAACACGTAGAAGTGCGCCAGCTCCTCGGGCGTCGCGAACCGCCCGATGGGCGTGTTGTCCTTCGCGATCTTGTCCAGGTACTGGTCCACCGTCTGGCCGGTGCCCTGGGTGAGGATGCCGGCCGTCTTCTTCCAGTCGGGCGTCAGGATGAGCCCGGGGTTGACGACGTTGACCCGGATGTTCTCGGGGATGAGCTCGTTGGCGAGGCACTTCGTGAACATCACCAGCGCCGCCTTGGTGGTGTTGTAGATGGGCTCGTAGAAGAGCGGCTGCTTGGCGCAGATCGAGGCGGTGTTGAGGATCACGCCGCCCCCGCGCTTGCGCATGAGCGGGACGCAGGCGCGGGCGGTCCGGACCGCGGCCATCACGTGCAGGTCCCAGATCTGCGTCCACTTCTCGTCGGGCGCGTCCATGATCGTCTCGGACGTGCCGGTGCCGGCGTTGTTGACGAGGATGTCGAGGCTGCCCCACGCCTCGGCGATCCGCGCCACCGCACGGTCGACGTCCTCCCGCCTCGAGACGTCGGCGCGGAGGCCGAGCGTCTTCACCCCGTGCTTCGCGGCCACGGCCTTGGCCTCGCGGTCGACGCGCGCCTCGTCGCGCGCGCAGATCGCGACGTCCACGCCCTCGGCCGCGAGCGCGTGGGCCACGGCCAGGCCGATGCCCACGCTGCCGCCGGTGATGAAGGCCTTCTTGCCCCTGAGCTCGAGATCCATGGCGTTGACTCCTCGTCAATCGACCGAGATCATCACCTTCATCGACTTCTCGCGGTTCGCCTCGATGTGGTGGTAGGCGTCGAGGTACCGATCGAACGGGAAGCGGTCCGTGATGAGCGGCTCGAGGTTCACCTTCCGCGCCTTCACGATGTCGATCGCCCCGCGCCAGTCCGGCGCCTGGTACATGAGCGTCCCGATGAGGCGGAGCTCGCGGTCCTGGACCACGCCCATGTCCACGGTGGGCTTGTCGCCGAAGACGCCCACCACGACGATGTCGGTGCCCTTGCGCGCGACCGCCACCGCCTGCTCGATCGTCTTCTGGAAGCCGACGCACTCGAGGATGAGGTCGGCCTTGCCCTCGCCGAAGCGCCGCTTCACCTCGGCGGCGAGGTCCACCCTGCCGGTGTTCACGCCCATCGGCACGCCGCAGCGCGCCGCCAGCTCGAGCCGGTGATCGGAGACGTCGGTGAGGAGGACGTCGGCCGCGCCCATGCCCTTGGCGGCCTGGGCGACGAGGTTGCCGATGGGGCCGGCCCCGAGCACCAGCACCTTCTTGCCGGCCGCGCCGCCGCCGCGGCCGAGGGCGTGCACCGCCACCGCCAGCGGCTCCATCATCGCGCCGTGCTCGAGGCTCATCCCCGCGGGCAGGTGGAGCACCTTGTCCGCGTCCACCGCGAACAGCTCGGAGGCCGCCCCGGTGGTCTGGAAGCCCATCACCTTGAGCTCGTCGCAGATGTGGTACTGGCCGTGGGTGCACGGGTAGCACCGTCCACAGAATACCTGCGGCTGGAACGTCACCGGGTCGCCCGCCGAGAAGCCCTTCACGCCCGGTCCCGCCTTCTCCACCACCCCGGAGACCTCGTGGCCCTGCACCACCGGGTAGGAGGTGTACGGGTGCTTGCCGTGGAAGACGTGGATGTCCGAGCCGCAGACCCCGATCTTCTTCATCCGGACCAGCACCTGGTCCGGATGAAGCTCCGGCGCAGGGACGTCGCGGAACTCGATCCTGCCGGGAGCCGTCATGACCGCTTGCTTCATGTGCCTTTCCTCCGAGTGCTACTTGATGATGGCGACCTTGGTCCGGTCGAAGGTGACGGCGACGGCGATGATGACCAGGATCCCCAGGATGACCTGCTGCTGGTACGCGTCGACGCCGACGACCGGGAGACCGTTCCGGATCACCGCCAGGATGAGCGCGCCGACGAGGGTGTTGACCGCGCCGCCCGCGCCGCCGGTCATGGGCGTGCCGCCCACGACCACGACGGCGATCGAGAGGAGCACGTACTCGATGCCGATCTGCGGATAGCCCTGGTACAGGCGGGCGGAGACGACGATGCCCGCCACCGCCGCGCCGAAGCCGGCCAGGGTGAAGGCGAAGATGCGGGCGCGGTCCACGTCGAGCCCGCCCAGCCACGACATGCGCTCGTTCGCGCCCACGTAGAAGACGTGCCGGCCGACGGGCAGGAACCGCTGGGCCGCGAAGAAGAGGACGAAGACCGCGAGCGAGATGATCCAGAACGCCGAGATGGGCCCGACCTTGCCCTGCACGATGTCGAGCAGCGCGTAGCGGTTCTCGGGCGGCGTGACGGCGTTCTCCCGGACGAGGAACGCGAGGCTCTGCAGGATGCCCTGCGTCCCCAGGGTCCCGATGAACGAGGGGATGCGGAGCTTGGAGACGACGAGGCCGTTCAGGAGCCCGCAGGCCGCGCCGAGGAGGAGCACGAGCGGGTAGGCGGCGGCCCCGAGCGGCCCCAGGGTCACCATGAAGACGACCGAGACGAGCGAGATGATCGAACCGACCGAGAGGTCGATGCCGCCGGTGACGATGACGCAGGCCTGCCCGAGCCCGACGGCGAGGAGGACCGCGACGGTCTCGACCAGGACGCCGACGTTGTACCCGGAGATGAAGCTCCGGTCGCCGTACGAGAAGGCGCCCACGAGCACCACCAGGAAGGCGATCGAGATGACGAGCGGGTTTCTGCGGAGACTCTCCACGTCACCCTCCGTTCACACGACGTAGCTCACGACCTCGACCGGCGAGGGCTTCCGGCGCGCCGCGCAGGCGATCTCGCGGACCACCGCGCCGTCCTTCATGACCAGCAGCCGATGCGAGAGCCCGATGTCCTCCTCGAGCGTGTCGCACATGATGAGGAGGCTCATCCCCGAGGCCGCCAGGGTCCGGATGCGCGCGTAGATCTCCTCCTTGGCGCCGACGTCGATGCCGCGGGTCGGGTGGTCCAGGATCAGGACGCGCACGTGGGCGGCGAGCCACTTGGCGATGACCACCTTCTGCTGGTTGCCGCCGGAGAGGTTGCCCGCCTGCGCCCGGAGCGACGGTGTCTTGACCCTGCACTCCTGCACCCAGCGTTCCGCGTTCGCCTTCTCGCGGCGCGGGTCGAGGAAGGGGCCGGTCCGGAGCCCGCGGAGCACGAGCAGGTTCACGTTCTCCGCCACGTCGAGGCTCGTCGCGAGCCCCTCGCTGCGCCGGTCGATGGGGACACAGCCGATGCCGACGCGGATGGCGTCCTTGGGAGAGCGGAACCGCACGCGCGTGCCCCCCACCTCGATGGTGCCGCCGTCGGGCCGCTCCGCCCCCATGAGGCACCGGCAGACCGCCTCCTTGCCCGAGCCGAGGAGGCCCACGAGCCCCACGATCTCGCCGGCGCGGAGGTCGAGGTCGAAGTCGCGGAAGGCCCCTTCCTTCCGGAGCCCGCGCACCCGGAGCACCACGTTCTCGCCGGGCTCGCCCTGCATCGACTCGCGGTAGTGCTCGGCCGAGAGCTCGTGGCCGACCATCATCTGGACGACGCGCGGCACCTCCGCCACCGGGGCGTCCGCGCCGCCCCCGGCGGCGCGCTCCAGCGTCCCGACGTGCGCGCCGTCCTTGAGGACGTAGACGCGATCGGAATGCTGGACGACCTCCTCCAGCCGGTGCGAGATGAAGATGATCGAGGCCCGCTTCTTGAGCTCGTTCAGGATCGAGAAGAGGCGACGGACCTCCGCGTCCTGGAGGACGGTGGTGGGCTCGTCGAGGATGAGGATCGGGTTCTCCACCCCGTACTGCTCGGAGAGCCACAGGAGCCGGGCGACCTCCGCCATCTGCTTCTGCGCCGCCGAGAGCTCGCCCGCAGGCGTCCGGGGATCGAGCCCCTCGAGGCCGACGCCGGCGAGCACGGTTCGGGCCTTCTCGGCCATGCGCCGCTGCGAGAGGAAGCCACCGCGGGTGAACGACTCCTCGTGGCAGAGGAACAGGTTGTCCACCACGGAGAGGTTCGGGATCATCGCCCCTTCCTGGAAGACCATCCCGATCCCGTTCCGGATCGCGGCCTCGGGCCCGTCGAGCACCACCGGGCGGCCGCGCAGCAGGAACCGGCCGCCGGGATCGGGACGCTGCAGGCCGACCAGGATCTTCATGAGGGTGGACTTGCCCGCGCCGTTCTCCCCGACGAGTCCGAGGATCTCGTTCGGACGGACCTCGAGATCGATCCCCTTCAGCGCCACCACGCCCGGGAAGCGCTTCTGGATGTTCTCGAGCTGGAGCACCGCCTGGGCCATCCGTTCGCTCCTCCTACTTGATGATCCCGATCTTCTTCCGGTCGATCGTCAGCGCGACCGCGAGGATCAGCACCACGCCGGTGACGGCGGTCTGCACGTACGGGTTGAGGCCCATGAGCACCATGCCGTTCGCGAGGGCCACCACGATCACCGTCCCCAGGACCGCGTTCGTCGCGCCCCCGACGCCGCCGGAGAGCGAGACGCCGCCCACCGCGACCGCGGTCATGGCCGGGAACAGCCGCTGCCAGCCGATGCGGGGGTTCGTGGTGGCGAGCTGCGAGGAGATGAGCAGCGCCGCGAGCCCGTAGATCGCCCCCGTGAGCGTGAACACCAGCACCTTGACGCGCTCCACCCGGATCCCCGCTTGCCTGGCCAGCGCCTCGTCGCCGCCGATCGCGTACATGTGCCGGCCGAACCGCGTCCTCCTCTGGAGGACCCACAGCACCGCGAACAGCGCCAGCGCCATGAGGAAGGCGTTCGGGATCCGGAAGACCCTCCCCGTCGCGATCGCCTGGAAGCGGCCGTCGAGCATCGGCACCGCGTTGCCCCTGCCCACGATGACCGAGAGGCCCTGGGTCACCCACCAGAGGCCGAGGGTGGCGATGAACGAGGGGATGTGCGCGAGCGTGTGGAGGAGGCCGCCGGCCATGCCGAGGAGCGCCCCGAGCAGCACCGCGACGGGCAGCACCCAGAAGCCGATGTCGAAGGGCGTGAACTGGTTCTGGATCAGCAGACCACTCGCGACCGCGACCAGGGAGATGACTCCCTCGGTCGAGAGGTCCATGGCTCCGATCACG
Source organism: Pseudomonadota bacterium (assembly GCA_023419875.1). Lineage (GTDB taxonomy): Bacteria > Myxococcota > Myxococcia > Myxococcales > Anaeromyxobacteraceae > Anaeromyxobacter. The sequence continues at coordinate 8,399 of JAEZXM010000151.1, forward strand.
ATGACGAGGTGGATGCCGAGGCAGATGACCATCGGCGGGCCGGCGAGATCCAGGATGGCGAGCAGGTTCCGCGGCGTCAGGTTCAGGCCGCCGGTCCCGATCGCGAAGATCCCGAGCACGATCGCGAGCGCGACGAGCTGGCCCCTGATCCCGCGCGTGAGGAACGTGCGGATGCTGCCGAGCCGGTGGTGCAGCGCGCCCACGCGCTCCGGAACTGCGGCGTCGGTCCGGCCGCCCTTCGCGGGGAGGGCGGTGAGGAGGGGATCGCGGTTCATGCGAGGAGCCGATCGAGGTCGTCGTAGACGGCCTGGCTTTGCACGTAGAGCCGGTCGAAGACCGGGGCCATGCGGTCGTAGCGGTCGCGCCAGGCCGGGTCCGGAACGATCTCCTCCTGGAACCGGACCAGCTCGTCGGCGGCCGCTTCGGGCGAGGGGAAGTCGCCGAGGGCGGTGCGGGCGAGGGCCGCGCAGCCGATGACGCCGCACTCGGGCTCGGCGGGCACGACCACCGGCGTATCGAGCATGCTCGCCTTGATCCGGAGCCACAGGCGGGTCTTCGCGCCGCCGCCGGACGCCATGAGCCGCTCGAGCCGGGCGCCCGCGCCCCGCATCGTCGCGACCACCCGCCGGAGGCCGAAGGCGACGCCCTCGAGCACCGCGCGGTGGAGGTGGGCGAGGCCGTGGCTCGCGGTGAGGCCGAAGAGCTGGGCTCGCGAGTTGGTCTTGGCGCCCAGGCGCTCGCCGGAGAGGTACGGGAGGAAGAAGAGCCCGTCCGCGCCGGCCGGCGCCTGCGCCGCCTTGGCGACGATGGCGTCGAAGTCGAGCGCGTTCTCGTGGAACGCGCGGCGCGCCCAGCGCATCGCGTCCCCGCCGGCGTCCACGATCACGAAGGCGCCCCAGAGGGCGTTGGGTGTGGCGGTGTTGCAGAGCTCCGGGTGGACGATGGGCCGCGCACCCATCAAGGTGACGAGCGACGACGTCCCGGTGACGTCCGAGCCGCGGCCCGGGCGGCAAGCGCCCGAGCCGAGCAGCGCCATCGGGAAGTCGGAGGCGGAGGCGAGCACCGGCGTCCCGGCGAGGAGGGTGGTCTCGGCCGCGGCCCGGGCGGTGACCGCCCCGAGGATGTCGGTCGGCCGGTGGATCGGCGGCAGCTTCGCGCCGTCGATGCCGAGGAGATCGAGCATCTCCGGCGACCAGGTGAAGCTCCCCGCGTCCATCATGAAGCTGAGCGACGCCTCGGTGATGTCGAACGCGCGCTCGCCGGTGAGCCGGTAGTTCACCCAGTCCTTCGGCATGAGGACGGTCTTCGTTCGCCGGTAGACGTCCTCCTCGTGGCGCTGGAACCACTGGAGCTTGAAGCCGGGCCAGGCAGGGGCGGCCGGGTTCCCGGTGAGCTGCATGTACCTTCCGTCCGGGTGCCGCTCGCGGAACGCGACCACCAGTTCCTGCGTGCGCTTGTCGTTCCAGAGTGGCGCCGTCTCGCGGACGAGCCGGCCGTCGTCGTCGAGCAGGACCGTCCCGTGCATCTGGCCGCACACCGCCACCGCCGCGACCCGGGACGCCGCGCCGGCGACCTTGGCGAGGACCCCGCGGACGCTGGCGACGGCTCCTTCCCACCACTCCGTCGGGCGCTGCTCCGACCAACCGAACCGGGGGACGATCTGCTCGTGCCCATGGTTATCAAACGCTACGACATTACCGGCGCGATCCACCAGCGCGGACCGGACGCTGCCGGTTCCGACGTCGATCGCGAGGGTGAGGTCCTTGGCGTTCATGATGGCGGTGCGACGTTTCGGCGAATCCTGAGCGTTTACCGCCTGAACTGTCAACGGGGAATCGTAGACCCAGGGCTGGGCTGATCCAGCGCAAGGACGCCGGGCCCCCCGGCGAGCCGCCGGTTTTCACGCATGCTGGTAATTCCGCTCCACAAATGGGGAGCAAGCACACGTTCGATACGGTCGTGGCGCTACCTGTGGGGAGCGCGAGCACCGGGGTGGGCCGCAGCCTCGAGGCGCGGCCTTCCGGAGCGACCTGCGCCACCGATCAAGAATGGATCAGCCACTCGCCCGCGACGCGGATCGCCTCCGCCGCCGTCGCGCAGGAGGTGGTCGCGGCGGGGAAGGCGCGCCCGTCCTGGGAGACCGCCACCACGCGAAGCCCTGCGGCGAGCGCCGAACGCACCCCGGACTCGGAGTCCTCGACGGCCGCGCAGCGCTCCGGGTCGAGGCCGAGCCGCCGCATGGCGAGGAGGTAGAGATCCGGCGCGGGCTTGTGCACCGGCGAGTCGGAGCCGGTCACCACGGTCTCGATGTGCGGCTCGAGCGGGGAGCCGCGGAGCAGCACGAACACGTCCTCGGCGCGGGACGACGACACCACGGCCGCGCGGCATCCGAGGTCTCGCAGGGCCTCGGGGACGCCGGGCGCGGGTGGCATCCCGGCGGCGAGCTCCAGATAGGCCGCGTTCTTCCGGTCGGCGATCTCGCGCGCCGGCACCCCGGGCGCGTAGCCGGCGACCGCCGACGCTACGGTCATGAGGCTCCGCCCCCTCTGGCCTGCGTACCACCCCTCGGGGAGCGCGGCCCCGAGCGAGGCCGCGCTGCGCTCCCAGGCCGCTTCGTGCAGCGCCTCCGACTCGAAGAGGACGCCGTCGAGATCGAGGAGGAGCGCAGGGCCCGGGCGGCTCACTTCGCAGCCCGCACCGACGTCGCGAGCCGCACCGCCTCGGAGCAGAGCGCCGCGAGCTCGCCGTGCTTCCCGCCAGCGAGGAGGTCCTCCTTCACCATCCAGCTCCCGCCGGCGGCGACCACGTACGGCAGCGCGAGGTAGGCCCCGAGGTTGCCCGGATCGATGCCGCCCGTGGGAAGGAACACCGCCTCTGCGTAGGGACCATGGAGCGCCTTCAGCATGGCCACGCCGCCCGAGGCCTCGGCGGGGAAGAGCTTGAGGAAGGTGAGGCCGCGCTCCAGGCCCTGCTCCACCTGGCTCGGGTTGTTCACGCCCGGCACGATGGGGAACCCGCGTGCCAGGCAGTGATCCACCACCCGCGGGTTGAACCCCGGGGCGACGGCGAAGGCGGCGCCGGCTTCGATCGCGGCGTTCGCCTGGGCGACGGTGAGCACCGTGCCCGCGCCGACCAGGATCTCGGGGAACTCCGCCCGGAGGATCCGGATCGCCTCCGGGGCGGCGGTCGTGCGGAAGGTGATCTCCGCGATGGGAAGCGCACCTTCGCGCAGCGCCCGCCCGAGCACGCGGGCGTCCTCGGCCCGCCCGAGCTTCACCACGGGGACGATCCCCACGCCCCTGATCCGCTGCACGAGCGCACTCATGGCGTCTCCTCCTTTGCGACCGTCTCCACCGGTGCGAGCAGCACCTCGACCCCCAGCTCCTCGAGCGCCCGCGCCTCCTCCGGCGCGATCGCGTCCACGATGAGGCAGTCCACCGCGTCGGCCGGCGCGAACTGCGCGAAGGAGCTGCGGCCGAGCTTCGAGGAGTCCACGAGGACGTACACCTTGGTGGCGATGGACATCATCTGCCGCTTCACCTCCGCGTGGTGGAGGTCCGGGGGGGTGGCGCCGGACTCGATCGAGAAGCTGTTGGCCCCCATGAACGCCTTGTCCACCGTGAGCCCGCGCAGGAACTGCTCCGCGCGGCTGCCGACGGTGCAGTGGAACCGGCGCCGGACCACGCCGCCGATGAGGTGAATGGTGGCGCTCGGGTGGTCCTCCAGGAGCTGCGCGATCACGAGGTCGTTCGTCACCACGGTGACGTCCCGGCGCTCGACGAGCAGCGTGGCGAGCTCGAAGGTGGTCGAGCCGGTGTCGAGCACGATGGTGTCGCCGTCCTCGATCCGCTCGAGCGCGCAGCGGGCCAGCGCCTGCTTCTCCGGAGACCGGCGGGCGACCTTCTCCCGCGCGTCCAGCTCGAAGCGGGCCTTCTCGTTCACGGTCGCGCCGCCGTGCGTCCGGACGAGCAGCCCCTCGTGCTCGAGGTCGCGCAGGTCGCTGCGCATCGTGGCGGGGGAGACGTCGAAGTGGCCGCACAGCTCGGCGACCGTGGCCCGCTTGCGACGCGTGACGTACTCCAGCACGCCGCGCTTCCGCTCCTCGACGAAGATCTGCTCTCGTTTCATGGAGCCTCCAGCTCGTAACGCACGCCCACCTCGGCCAGCAGGAACGGAGGAATCCCCCGCCGCGCCGCGATCCGCTCCCGCGCCGCGTCCGGGTCGATGGTGTTGAAGTCGAAGAGGCCGAAGTGGTGGCCGATGACGGCGCCGAACCCGCACGCGGCGGCGAGGTCCATCGCCTCGTCGAGCGTGAAGTTCCCCGGCACGCCCGACGTCGCCCGCCGGGCGTCGCGCCCGTTCACGGGGAGGAGCGCGAGGTCCACCTCGTGGCGCGCGAGGAGCGACGGGAGCTCGGGGTAGGGGATGCAGTCGCCGGGGTGGTAGACGGTGGCGCCGCCGAGCTCGAGCACGTAGCCGAGGAACCGGTGCTCGCCCGCGTCGTCGAGCGCGAGCTGCTCGTGGGCGGAGGGCAACGGGTGGACGCGGACGCCGGCGATCTCGAGCGGCCGGAACGCGCTCGCCCGGACGAGGAGGTCCGGGGGCACGCCCCTCGAGATCGCGACCTCCGCGGCGGAGGCGGGGACGACGAACCGGCAGCCGGGGTTCGCGGCGGCGACCGGGCGGATCGTGCCCGGGTCGAGGTGGTCGGTGTGGGCGTGGGTCGCGAGCACCAGGTCGAGGTCCCGGAGCGCGCCGGGATCGAGGGGGGGCGGCACCAGACGCACGTGCGGGAAGGTCGTCCCGCGGTACTTCTCCGCGAGCGTGTCCGAGAGGTATCCGTCCACGAGGACGCGCCGCCCGCCGGCCTCGAGGAGGAACCCCGCCTGCCCGAGCCACCACGCACCGAGCGCGCCGCCGCCCTCGCGCCGGTGGGCGGGGATGGCGTCGCGCACGGCGCGGAGGGGGCGGGGTCTCGTCACCGGGCCGCCTCCCGCAGCGACTCGAGCAGGTTCTCGACCGCCGCGGCGGTGGCGCGATCGACGCTCTCGTCGGTGAAGCCGCCGACGTGCGGGGTGGCGAGCACGCCCTTCGTCCGGACCAAAGTGAAGTCCGCGGGCGGCTCCTCTTCGAAGGCGTCGAGGGTGTACGCGGCCACGTGGCCACGGCCGAGCGCGTCGATCATCGCCGCCTCGTCGACGAGCCCCTGGCGCGCGGTGTTCACCACCACCGCACCCCTCGGCAGGCGGGCGATCGCCGCCGCGTCGAGGAGCGGCCTGCCGCCCTCCGGCGGCGGGCAGTGGAGCGAGAGCACCCGGGCAGCGGCGAGGACCTCGGCGAGCGGCGCCCAGGAGAAGCCGGGCCCGGGCGCGAAGGCGGCGTCCGGGTAGGGGTCGTAGGCGAGGACGCGCATGTCGAAGGCCGGCGCGAACCGCGCCACGAGCTTCCCGATCCGCCCGCAGCCGGCGAGGCCGAGCGTCCGCCCCTCGAGCTCGAACCCCTTGGCCCGCGTCCAGCGGCCCGCCTTGAGCTCCGCGTCCGCCGCGGCGATGCCGCGGGCGCCGGCGAGGACGTGCCCGAAGGCCAGCTCGGCCACGCCGCGGGCGTTCGCGCCCTCGGCGCGCCGGACGACGATCCCCTTCGCCTGGGCCGCGGCGAGGTCGATCGCGTCCACGCCCGTGCCGTTCCGGCTGATCACCCGGAGCCGTTCCGCCCGGGCGAGCAGCGACGCGCCGATCTTCTCCACCCCGGCGAGCCACCCCACCGCCTCGCCCACCACCGCCGCGAGTTGCGCCTCCGTCGGTTGCGCGCCGGGGCTGGGAAAGACCACCTCGTAGCCCGCGGCGGCGATCCGCTCGAGGAGCGGGTGGCCGCCCTGGGACAACGACCTCGGCGTGACGATCACCCTGTCCATCAGCGCGCCTCGGCGGCGATGCGGCACAGGGCGTCGAACTCGGGGCCGCGGGTGGGGATCTCGCGGTGGAACACCTCGGCGATGACGCGCGTCCAGCCGTGGATGAAGTAGACCCAGCCGTCCTCGACCGTGAGGTTGCGCGCCTTCTGCTGCGCCCGCGCCTGGTCGAGGAAGACGAGCTCGCCGCGGTAGTTGTACTCCCAGACGATGCCGTCCTGCGGGAAGCGGACCGCGTCGGTGAGCGGCGAGCCGGGTGCGTCCTTTCCGAGCCCGGTCGCGTTCACGACCAGCGAACCGGGCCGGAGCGCGTTCACCACCGCGTCGTTCTTCTCCGCGGTCTCGGCGAGCACGTACTCCATCCGGATCCCGGGGTTCAACCCCCGGTGCACCTCGCGCATGTGCTCGAGCCGCTTCGGGCTCCGGTTCGTCACCACGATCCGCGCCGGCCACTCCTCGGGCGGCTTCTGCTTCATGAGGTAGCAGGTGAGGGCGAGGGACGAGCCCCCCGCGCCGAGCAGGCACATCTCGGCGCCGGTCCGCTTCCAGTGGCCCGCGGGGAGGAAGGCCTCGAGCGAGAGGCCGCTCGTGATGGGGTCCTTGGCGTGGCCGACGAGCGTGCCGCCCCTCTTCGAGATGCTGGAGATCTCCGCCAGGAGGAGCGCGTACGGATCGAGCTCGTCGAACTGGTCCCGGGCCGCCTCGAGGAGGTCCATCTTGTGCGTGGTGACGAGGCCGCCGAGCGAGAGCGGGTCGGACTTGAGGAAGGCGACCACGCGCCGGTAGACGTCGGGGTCGTCGTGCCACTTGCAGTCGATTCCGCGGATCTCGACGTCCCCGAGCCGGAGGTGCTCGGCCCAGCGCGGGAAGACCCGCATGATGGAGGACTTCCCGGTGGTGACGCCCACGAAGTAGAAGGCGGGCTTCCGGGCGGGGGTGAGCTCGTTGACGTTCACGTTCAGTGCTCCTTGGGGACGGCGGGGTCGGAGGAGAGGCCGGCCAGGGCGGCGAGCAGGTCGCGATAGCGCGCCAGCCGGGCGGCGTGCACCGGCCGGTGGCGGCCGGTCGGGGCGACGGCGGGCCCGAGCTTCACCCTGGCGCGGGCCGCGGCCGCGAGGTCCGGGAC
>JAEZXM010000332.1 GCA_023419875.1 Pseudomonadota bacterium
CTGGGGGGGCGGGGCCGGCGGCGAGGAGGGGCCCCGCCCCCGCGGCCGGAGTGGATACGTGCTCGGCGGCCGGAACGACGCCGGTCGCGCGGTCCGGGGCGGCGGCCGGGGCGAGCGTCTCGGCGAACGCCGGCCCCGCGGCGAGGAGGACGGCGATGGAGACGGCGCGGCGCATGAGCGACGCCAGGGTACCCGGTCCCAGCGTTGGCCAGCCAGCCGGATGATGGTGCGCAGGTGACGCAGATGTGCGCCGGTGCTAGCTCTCTCGACCCGTGTTGACGCCCGACCCCTTCGACCTGCTCCTCACGGTGGAGAGCCACGGCTGGTACGACCTGCCGCCGTGGCGATGGGACCGCGACCGGCGCCGGCTGGGGCGGCCGCTCCGGCTCTCCGGCGGACGGACGGTGTTCGCGGAGGTCGCGGAGGGGCCGCGGGGGCTCGCGTTCCGCGCCGTCTCCGACGGCCGGCTCTCGGCGGCGGAGGCCCGCGAGGCGCGGGACGCGATGGCGGTCTCCCTGGCCCTCGACGAGGACCTCGCGCCGTTCCGGGCGCGCGTCGAGGCGCTCGAGGCCGTGCGCGCAGCGGGGAAGGGGAAGGACCTGCCCGACCTGCGCTGGGCGCTCACGACCGGCGCGGGCCGGCTCCTCCGCTCCCCGACGGTGTTCGAGGACGCGGTGAAGACCCTCGCGACCACCAACTGCACCTGGGCGGTCACGCGGGGGATCGTCACGCGGCTGTGCGCCGAGCTCGGCGAGCCCGCACCACTCGAGAGCCGGACGTTTCCGACGCCACAGGCCATGGCCGCCCGCGACGTGAGCTTCTACCGTGAGGTGATCCGGACCGGCTACCGAGCGCCCTTCTTCGCGGCCCTCGCCCGCGGCGTGGCGGAAGGCCGGATCGATCTCGAGGGGCTCCGGGCCGAGGGCGCGGAGGACGTCGAGGCGGTCGCGCGCCGGATCCGCGCGCTGGACGGGTTCGGGCCGTATGCGACCGAGCACCTGCTCCGGCTCCTGGGCCGGCACGGGCACCTCGCGCTCGACTCCTGGAACCGGAAGAAGCTCGCGAAGCTCCGCGGCAAGCGCCGGCCGCCCGGGGACCGGACCCTCCGGCGCTGGTACGCCCGTTACGGGGAGTGGGCGGGGCTCGCGATGTGGCTCGAGGTGACGGCGGACTGGCACTCGGGCGAGGCGCCGGGGTGGCCGTGAACGGAGGGGCGCGGGGTGGTAGAGATTCGGGGGACGGGGCCTCAGGCCTCGGGCCTCAGGGGAAGCGCCGCGTGCATAGACCGAGGAGGAGCCCGTGAAAGCCGCATTCGTGCTCGTGAAGTGCCAGCTCGGCCGCCTCGAGGAGGTGGCCAACGCCATCATGGAGATCGAGGGCGTGTCCGAGGTCCACTCGATCACCGGTCCGTGGGATCTCCTCGTGAAGCTCTACGCGCCGGACCACGACGCGTTCGGCGACCTCATCCCGGACCAGCTCCAGAAGATCGACGGCATCCGGGACACCGAGACCCTGCTCGCGTTCCGGGCGTTCAAGGCGGTCTGAGCTCCTACGGCGTGCCGGCCTGCTTCTCCGGCCGCGGCTCGGCGGCGGCGGGCGGGAGCGCTGCGGCCGTGGCGGGCGATACCGGCGAGAGCTCCTGAGGCGGTCCGAACTCGCGCCGATACATGTTGGCGACGGTCACGAGGAAGGTGAGCACGAGAGGCCCGAGGACGAGGCCGACGCCGCCGAAGGCCGCGAGGCCGCCCAGGAGCGCGAAGAACAGCAGGCCGCCGTGCAGGGCCATGCCCCCCCGCAGCAGGTACGGCCGCGCGACGTTGTCGACGAGCGACACCACGGCGAGGCCCCAGATGACGAGGAAGGTGCCCGCGATCGCGTGGCCGGTCGCGAGGAGGAGAAGACCGACGATCGTGACGACGAACGCGCCGCCCACCGCTGGCACGAGGGCCACGACGAACGTGGCGAGGGTGAGAAAGAGGAAGTTCGGCGCGCGGACGATGAGGTAACCCACCACGGCGGCGGCGGTCTGGATGGCCGCCGTTGCGAGGCTCGCGACGATCACCGAGACGCTGGTCCGCCGGAACTCGTCGAGGAGCTTGCGGAGCTGGCCGGGGCGGAGGGGCACGTGCCCGTCGATCCACCCGACGAGGCGCGAGCCGTCGGTGAGCATGAAGAAGAGCGCGATGAGGAACAGCACCGCGTTGAAGATCGCCGCGCCGGTCGCGACCAGGAACCCGCCCACCGCCTGTGCGGCCTGCCCACCCCCGGCGCCCGCGAGCTGCTGGAGCGACCGCCGCGGGTTCGGGAGCGCCTGGACGAGCTCCTGGGCGAGCCGCTCGACCCAGTTCGGCAGTCGCCGCACGAGCCCGCCGAAACCCTCGCTCTCGAGCGCGTCCCGGAACCACTGGATGCCGTCCAGGACCTCCTGGACGAGGGCCGCGCCCAGCCCACCGAGCGGGATCAGGATCGCGAAGAGCACGGCGAGCGTGAGCGCCAGCGCGGCGAGGGACCGCCGCCCGTGGAGGAACCGGGCGAGCGCCTCCATCCACGGGTGCAGCGCCGCCGCGAACACCGCGCCGAGCACGAGCGGAACCCAGAACGGCGAGGCGATCCAGCCGATCAGCGCGATGGCGACGATCAGCAGGAAGACGAGCAGGCGCTGCGCGTGGGTCTCGGACGCCATGGATGCCCCTCTCAGAAGTTCGCGTACACCCGGTCCGACGGCACCCCCGCCTCCGCGAGCGTACCCCGGACGTCGTCCACCATCGCCGCCATCCCGGAGACGAAGGCCACGATCTCGCCGGGGGCGAAGCCGCCGAACCCCAGCGTGCGCGCCACCTCCTGGACCCGTCCCCGGACGCCCTCCCAGGCGTCCTCCGCCTGGGAGGGGCAGAGCACGACGCGGACGCCGCCGCGCTCCCAGGCGAGATGCTCGCGACGGTAGGCGAACTCGGCGCCGTGGCGCTGGCCGTAGAAGAGGGTGATCCGATTGACGCGCTCGCGCGCCCGGACGAGGTGCTGGACGAGCGCGCGCACCGGCGCGATCCCCGAGCCGGCGGCGAACAGGAGCACGTCGCGCCCCCACGCGGCCTCCACCGGGAACCCGTTTCCGAACGGCTCGGTCAGCTCGAGGGTGCCGCCGGGCAGGGCGGACGCGACCACGGCGTCCGCGATCGTGCCGCCGCGCTTCACGAGCAGGTCCACGGCGCCGTCCGCGGAAGGGGCGCTGGCGAGCGCGAAGAACCCCTCGCCCGGGGGCGTCCGGACCTTCACCACCTGTCCCGGCCGGACGTGCGCGCGCGCGAGCGGCGCCGGCAGCGCAAGGCGGACGGCCCGGAACGCCGGCGTCTCGTCCCATGCCTCGCGCACGGGGACGGGGTGATAGGCGGTGGGGCCGAGCATGAGGAAGGTGTAACGCAGAGAGGACGACGACTCACGCTCAGTACTTGATGAGCGCGTGCACCTGGCCCGCGCCGAGCCGCTTCGCGCCGTCGAGGAAGCCGAGCTCCACGAGGAACGAGTACCCGACGAGCGTACCCCCCTGGCGTGCCACGAGCCTGCCGGTGGCGTCTGCGGTCCCGCCGGTGGCGAGCACGTCGTCCACGACGAGCACGCGGTCTCCGGGCTGCACCGCATCGACGTGCAGCTCGAGCGCGTTCTCGCCGTACTCCAGCGCGTAGACCTCGCGGATCACCTGCCAGGGGAGCTTGCCGGGCTTGCGGACCACGGTGACACCGGCGCCGAGGGCGTACGCGAGCGGCGCGGCGAAGAGGAACCCGCGCGACTCGATGCCCACCACCTTGTCCACCCGCTCGCCGCGCCAGCGCGCCGCGAACGCGTCCACCACCTGTCGGAAGAGCGCGGGATCGGCCAGGACGGGGGTGATGTCCTTGAAGACGATGCCCTGGTGCGGGAAGTCCGGGACGTCCCGGACTCGGGCGCGGACGGCGTCCATGGGGTCGGGGGTCACGGCGGGGAGCCTACCATGCTCCGGCCGCCGGGACGCGTGCCGGGCGGGCCGAGGCGCCGCCCCGGCGGCGGCGGAAGACCAGCTTCCGGAGCTCGACGATCCAGACGACGGAGCTCGCCGCCCCGGTGCAGAGGAGCCAGTCCCCGAGCGTGAGTGGGACCGTGCGGAACGGGACCTGCAGGAAGGGCAGGTGGACGACCGCCACCTGCAGGGCCACGGACACGGCCAGTGCAAGCCACAGCCATCGGTTGGCGAGGAGCCGGTGGAAGGCGCTCCGGTCCTCGAACCGACAGTTGAAGGTGTTGAAGAGCTGGAAGAGCACCAGCGTCGTGAACGCCATCGTCCGGGCGTGGCTGATGCCCTGCGCCGCGTCCGCGCCGGAGACGAGACCCCCGGGCAGCTCCCAGTCCATCACCAGCAGCGTGCCGGCGGCCATGACGGCGCCGACGAGGAGGATGTCCCACCAGGCGCGGCCCGGGATCACGCGGCTGCGCGGATCGCGCGGCGGCCTCCGCATCACCTCGTGGTGTGCGGGCTCGACGCCGAGCGCCAGGGCCGGCCCGGAGTCGGTGAGCAGGTTGATCCACAGGATCTGGGTGGCGACGAGCGGCACGACGAGCGCTGACCCCTGCTCCGGCACGAGGCCGATCGCCCCGGCGAGGACCACGCCGAAGAACATGACCAGCACCTCGCCGATGTTGGACGAGAGCAGGAAGCGCAGGAAGCGCTGGATGTTGGCGAAGATCGACCGCCCCTCCTCGACGGCGGCGACGATCGAGGTGAAGTCGTCGTCGGCCAGCACCATGTCGGAGGCGCCCTTCGCGACGTCCGTGCCGGTGATCCCCATCGCCACGCCGATGTCCGCCGCCTTGAGCGCCGGGGCGTCGTTCACGCCGTCGCCGGTCATGGCGACCACCTCACCGTTCGCGTGGAGCGCCCGGACGATCCGCAGCTTGTGCTCCGGGGCGACACGCGCGTAGACCGAGACCTCCCGCACCGCCGTGCGCAGCTCCTCGTCCGTCATCCGCTCCAGCTGCGCGCCGGAGAGCGCCGCCGCGCCGCGCTCGGCGATCCCGAGCTCCGCCGCGATCGCGGCGGCCGTGACCGGGTGATCACCGGTGATCATGATCGGCCGCACCCCGGCGCGCTTCGCCACCGCGACGGAGTCGCGCGCCTCGGGCCGGGGCGGATCGATCATCCCGACCACCCCGAGGAACACGAGCCCCTGCTCCACCTCCTCCGTCAGGGCGCCCCTCAGCGCCTCGCGGCCGAGGACGCGGTAGGCGATGCCGAGGGTGCGCAGCGCGGCCGCGCCGAGCTCGTCCACCGCGCGCTGGATCTCCTCCCGGCGCGCCTGCGTCAGGGGGCGCGTCCCCGCGCCGAGCCGCTCGTCGGTGCAGCGCGCGAGCAAGACGTCCGGCGCGCCCTTCGAGAAGACCAGCGTCCGCCCGGCGTCCTCGGCGTCCGAGTGGGCGGTGCTCATGAGCTTGCGCTCGGACGAGAACGGCACCTCGTCCAGGCGAGGGAACCGGCCGTGGAGCGACCCCGACGCGTGCCCGATCTTGCGCGCCGCGACCACGAGGGCGCCCTCGGTCGGGTCGCCCTGGACCGTCCAGCGGCCGCCCTCCTGTCGGAGCGCCGCGTTGTTCGCCAGCTCGCCGGCCGCGAGCGCCCGCTCGAGCTCCTCCAGCACCGCCGGATCCTCGATCTCCCTCCCGCCCAGCAGCACCTCGCCCGCGGACGGATCGTAGCCGGTCCCCGTCAGGTCGACCCTGCCGCTCGCGGTCACCACGGCTCGCACCGTCATCTCGTTGCGGGTGAGCGTGCCGGTCTTGTCCGAGCAGATGGTGGTCGTCGAGCCGAGCGTCTCGACCGACGACAGCGTGCGGACGATGACGGCCCGTTCCGCCATACGCCGCGTCCCGAGCGACAGCACGATCGTCGTCACGGCGGTGAGCCCTTCCGGCACCGCCGCCACCGCCAGCGACACCGCGAGGAGCAGCACGGCCACGAGATCGGCCACCGCGCTCAGGTGCTCCACCGCCACCAGGGTGGCGCTGATGACGACGGCGATCGCGATCACCGCCGCCCCGAGCAGCTTCCCGACGCGGTCGAGCTCCTTCTGCAGCGGGGTCTCGGTCTCCTCCGCCGCCCGCAGCGAGGCGGCGATCGCGCCGATCTCCGTGGCCGGCCCGGTCCCGGTGACGACCGCGCGACCCCGACCCGCGGCCACCGCCGTCCCGCTGAACACCATGTTCGTTCGATCGCCGATCGTCACCTCCGCATCGATGGGCGCCGTGCCCTTCGAGACCGCGGCGCTCTCCCCGGTGAGCGCCGACTCGGAGGCTCGGAGCGCGACGGCCTGGATCAGCCGTGCATCGGCCGCGATCGTGTCGCCCTCCTCGAGGACCAGCAGGTCGCCGGGCACGAGGTCCTGCGTCGGCACCATCCTCTGCTCGCCGTCCCGGATGACGCGAGCGCTGGGGGCGGCCATCGCCTCGAGCGCCGCCAGCGCCCGCTCGGCGCGGCTCTCCTGCAAGAATCCGAGCACGCCGTTCAGGAGCACGATCGCCAGGATCGTGAGCGACTCGTACGGGACTGGCCCCGCGCGCTCGATCCACCAGGCGAGGAACGAGACTGCCGCGGCGACGAGCAGCAGGCCGGTGAGGACGTCCGCGAACTGGGCGAGGAAGCGACGCCAGAGCGGGACGGGCGTCGCCGGCGGCAGCTCGTTGCGGCCGTGACGCCGGAGGCGTTCTGCGGCGTCGCCGGCGGTGAGCCCGCGCGTCGCGTCGGTCCCGAGCGCGGCGACGACGTCCTCCGCGGAGCGGCGGTACGGGGTATCCCCTGGAGCCGCGGGGGCTTCGGAGCGTCTCGACACGTGCCTGTCTCCCCACCGGGCGGATCACGGAAGGTACGAGAGAGGATTCCTCGGTTTCACCCCGTCCCGCACCTCGAAATGCAGGTGCGGCCCGGTGGTCCGCCCCGTCTGGCCGACCTTCGCCACCACGTCCCCTTGCCGCACGCGGTCGCCCTCGCGGACCAGGACCTGCGAGTTGTGGGCGTAGACCGTCACGAGCCCTCCGGCGTGGCGGAGGATGACGACCTTGCCGTACCCGCTCTGCACGCCGACGAACAGGACCTCGCCGTCGGCGGCGGCGGTGACCGGCGTCCCGTGCGGCGCGGCGATGTCGATGCCGTCGTGGTGGCGCGCCCCGCGCTTGCCGTACCGGCCGTAGAGCACGCCCCGGAGCGGCCAGGCGAAGGAAGGCGCTTCCCCGCGCGGCGGCGATGCGGCCGACGGATCGACCCTGGCCTGCACCGCCGGCGCGGGATCGGTCGCGCCCGCGAACCCCGGGGCCGGCTCGACCTCGAGGACGCGCGTCGCCCCGGGCACGAACAGCTCCTGGCCGACGGCGAGCGTGCGCGGATCGTCGATGCCGTTCGTTCGCATGAGGTCGTCCGGCTCGAGCCCGTACGCCTTCGCGATCCGGTAGACGTTCTGGCCCGCGCGGACCACGTGGACGACGCCGGCGGCGTCCGTTCCCTCGGGGATCGCGAGCGCCGCGCGGGCCGTGGGCTCACTGCGCCGGGGCGCGGAGTGGTCGGTGGCGCAGGCGGCGAGCGCGGCCAGAGCCAGCGCGGCGAGCCCGGGCCGGCTCCTCACGAAGGTTCCTTCCGGTAGCCCGGCATCGCGAGGTCGCGAAGCCGCGCCAGGGCGCCGTCGTGCGTGGGGTCGAGGTGGAGCGGGGTGATCGCGGCCAGGCCTTCCTTCACCGCGTTGCAGTCCGACCCGGCGATGTCCTCGTTGCGCGCGCCGCCCTCGCCGCCGATCCAGTAGTACTTGCGGCCCCGCGGATCGGTCTTCTCCACCACCTCGTTCCCGTAGGTGCGCCGGCCGAGCCGCGTGACGGCGAAGCCGCGGACCGGACCGGGCGGGACGTTCACGTTGAGGAGAAGGGGCGCGGGGCTCGCTCCGGACGCGGGCGGCACCAGCATCCGCCGCACCAGCGCGGCGGCGAACCGGGCGGCGTGCTCGAAGTCGTGGGGCGGCGGCGCGGCCAGGGAGACCGCCGCCGACGGCACGCCGAGGAGCGCGCCCTCGATGGCCGCCGCCACGGTCCCGGAGTAGTGGACGTCGTTGCCGAGGTTGGGCCCGTGATTGATCCCGGAGACGACGACGTCGGGGCGGGCGTGCCGGAGGACGAGGCAGATCCCCATGTACACGGCGTCGGTGGGCGTCCCGTCCACCGCGTACCACCGCGGCTGCACCTCGACCATCCGCAGAGGGCGGTGCAGGGAGATGGCGTGCGAGGACGCGGATTGCTCCCGGTCCGGCGCGACCACCCACACCTCTTCGCCGTCGAACGCCGCGGCCAGCGCGCGGAGGCCGGCGGCGTGCACACCGTCGTCGTTGGAGAGCAGGATCCGCACGGCGCAGAATGTACCAACCGGCCACGCGTGCCGCCAGGAAGGCGGCCGGGAACGCGAGGAGCGTCCGGGCGTGCGGACCGCGCTTGTGCCGTCCTGCGGGAAGCGGTTTACTCGGCCCCCGCGCCGGCGAGCTCACCGGCGCAGCACGGAGCCCGGTGCCGACGGACCCACGAAA
>JAEZXM010000207.1 GCA_023419875.1 Pseudomonadota bacterium
ACGCCGACGGCCGTATCCGGTTCGTCGGAGCCGGGGCGAGCGCGGTCGTCGGCTGGACCGAAGAGGAGCTCCTCGGCCGAACCTCCGCCGAGTTCGCGCACCCCGAGGACGCGGAGCGCCTGCGCGCGACGATCCGCCACGTGCTCGGAGCGCCCGGGCGCACGGGCCCCGTGACGTACCGGTTCCGTCACAAAGACGGATCATGGCGCGTGCTCGAGACGGTCGGGAGGAACCTGCTCCACGATCCGGACGTGCGGGGCATCGTGGTGAACAGGCGCGACGTGACGGAGCAGCAGGCGGCGGAGGAGCGTCTCCGGGAATCGCAGCGCCTCGAGACCGTCGCCCAGCTGGCCGGCGGTGTCGCCCACGACTTCAACAATCTTCTGACCGTCATCCTGAGCTGCGCCATCGGGCTCAAGCACGACCTGCAGACGACCGGCACCGCGAGCGTCGAGGACGCCGACGAGGTCCGCACCGCGGCGGAGCGGGCACGCGATCTCACCCGCAAGCTGCTCACCTTCGCCCGGCGGGAGGTGGTCGAGCCCGCCGCGCTCGACCTGAACACGATCATCCGGGAGAACGAGGGCATCCTTCGAAGGGTCCTCGCGGAGGACATCGCGGTCGTCGTCGGCCTGCAGCCCGACCTGTGGACGATCCGCTGCGACCGGTCTCAGCTCGAGCAGATCCTCCTGAACCTGGCGGTGAACGCAGGAGACGCGATGCCGGGCGGGGGAACGGTGTGGATCGAGACGTCGAACGTGCAGGTCGGCGACGACTACCGGAACGTGGTCCCTCACGTCAGGCCGGGTCCGTACGTCCGCTTCGCCGTCCGTGACAGCGGCGTGGGCATGTCGCCCGACGTGAAGGCACGGATCTTCGAGCCCTTCTTCACGACGAAGCCCGTCGGCAAGGGCACGGGCCTCGGCCTCCCGACGGTGTGGGGGATCGTGAAGCAGAGCGACGGGCACATTCACGTCGACAGCGCGCCGGGACGGGGCACGACCGTGGAGGTGCTCTTCCCGCGCGCGTTCGAGGAGAGTAGGCGCGTCTCGCCCGAGATCGCACCGGAGCGTGGGTCCGGGACCGTTCTCGTCGTCGAGGACGAGCCGAGCGTTCGCCGGGTGACGGCGCGCACGCTGCGCGCGGGTGGGTACCAGGCGATCGAGGCGGCGTCGGGCGCCGAGGCGCTCGAGATCCTCGTCCGCAGCGGGAGCGTGCCGGACGCCCTCGTCACCGATGTCGTCATGCCCGGGATGAGCGGGCCGGAAGTGGCGGACGCCGTCCGAAAGATGTGCCCGTGCGTCCGCGTGCTGTTCGTCTCGGGGCACGTTCCGGACGTGGTCGCCGAGCGCGGTGGCGCCGAGCGGGGCTTCGACCTGCTCCAGAAGCCGTTCGCACCGGGGGCGCTCCTCGCGCGTGTCCGCCGCGCGCTCGAGGGACGCGATGCAGGCCGGGAGCCCGCGTGACGGGCGCGTCGCTCCGCGTCCTCGTCGTCGACGATGACCGCGACGACTCCCTCGTCCAATGCGATCTCCTCGAACGGATCAACGAGGGTCGAGTCGAGGTCGAGCGGGATCAGGTGCGCTGATCACCGCGCCGCGCTGTGTCCCGCGCTCCTCGAGACGTGGCGGAGCAGCCGAGAATCGAACTCGCATCGCGTGGCGATGACCGGCGTTCCGAGCCGGCGCCGGGACCACCCGGGATATGCCGTTACGATACGATGGCAGAGGATTCCAGACCTTGCAGGCGAGCAAGTCTCATCGTAAGAGATCGATATGGCAACCCCGCCCCGGGCCATCTGTCCTCCGCCCTCGCGCAACCCTGACGAGCCGGACCTCCGGCCCGTCGAGGGCCGGGAGGCGGACGAGGAGCTCGCGACGCTGTGCAAGGCCGTCGGGAACCCCTCCCGCGTGCAGATCCTCCGCCTCCTCGCGAGGAAGGACTCGTGCATCTGCGGCGACATCGTGGACGAGCTGCCGCTCGCCCAGTCCACGGTCTCGCAGCACCTCAAGGTCCTCAAGGACGCCGGCCTCATCCGCGGGGAGATCGACGGCCCGCGCGTCTGCTACTGCCTGGAGCCAGCGGCTCTCCGCCGGCTCCGGGCGCTCATCGGAAGCCTGTAGGAGCGCACCGTGTCCCGACCCCAATCCCTGGCATCGGCCGGCGTCGCTCGCCGCCTCTCCTTCCTCGATCGGTACCTGACCCTGTGGATCTTCCTCGCCATGGCCGCCGGCATCGGCCTCGGGTGGGCGGTGCCGGGGATCGTTCCGGCGCTCGATCGCCTCAGCGTCGGGACCACCTCGATCCCGATCGCCGTCGGCCTCATCCTCATGATGTACCCGCCGCTGGCGAAGGTCCGCTACGAGGAGCTGCCGCGCGTCTTCCGCAACGGCAAGGTGCTCGGGCTCTCGCTGGTCCAGAACTGGGTCGTGGGGCCGCTGCTCATGTTCGCGCTGGCGGTCCTGTTCCTGCGCGATCGGCCCGAATACATGGCCGGGCTCATCCTCATCGGGCTGGCCCGCTGCATCGCCATGGTCATCGTCTGGAACGATCTCGCCAGGGGCGACACCGAGTACTGCGCCGGCCTCGTCGCCTTCAACTCGATCTTCCAGGTGCTCTTCTTCTCCGTCTACGCGTGGGTCTTCATCACCGTGCTCCCGGGCTGGCTCGGGCTCGGCGGAGCGGAGGTGCACATCACGATCGGCCAGATCGCCGAGAGCGTGTTCATCTACCTGGGCATCCCCTTCCTGGCCGGCATGGCGAGCCGGTTCGGGCTGCGCGCGTGGAAGGGCGAGGATTGGTACCGGAAGGTCTTCATCCCGCGCACCTCGCCGATCACGCTCATCGCGCTCCTCTTCACGATCGTCGTCATGTTCTCGCTGAAGGGCGAGACCATCGTCCAGGTGCCGTTCGACGTGATCCGGATCGCCATCCCGCTGCTCGTCTACTTCCTGGCGATGTTCTTCGTGTCCTTCTTCATGAGCCGGAAGGTCGGCGCCACCTACGGCCAGACCGCCACGCTCTCCTTCACCGCCGCCTCGAACAACTTCGAGCTCGCCATCGCGGTCGCGGTGGCGACGTTCGGGATGGCGCACGGCGCCGCGTTCGCCGCGGTCATCGGGCCGCTCGTGGAGGTCCCCGTCCTGATCGGGCTCGTCAACGTCGCCCTGCGGCTCCGCCATCGCTGGTTCCCCCGTGAGACCGGGGAGCTCGCGAAGGTCGCCAACTGCGCCGTGTCGGTCGAGGGCCCGGCGTCCGGGAGGGCCCCGTGAGCGAAAGCTGGGAGCGGGAAGCCGAGCAGATCCGGGATGCGAGGCCGCGTCACCTGCTCTTCCTCTGCGTCGCCAATTCGGCGCGCAGCCAGATGGCCGAGGGCATCGCGCGCTCGCTCGCGCCGGCGGCGGTGAAGATCTCCTCCGCCGGCTCGAAGCCCTCGCGTCTCAACCCGCTCGCGGTGAAGGCGCTGGCCGAGATCGGCCTCGACATCAGCACGCACCACTCGAAGAGCGTGGACGACATCCCGCCCGGCGACGTGGACGTGGTGGTGACGCTCTGCGCCGAGGAGGTCTGCCCTGTCTTCCTGGGCAAGGCGCTGCGGATCCACTGGGGTCTGCCCGATCCGGCGGGAGCGGGCACCTCCGACGAGGAGCAGCTGCAGGCGTTTCGCGACGTCCGGGACGAGCTGCGGCGCAGGCTCGGGCGGGTCTTCGGCGCCTGAGGCGTTGCGCGGCGCGATCGGCCTCCCCTTGGGGCATGCACCCTCCGGCCCATAACCTCGCACGGCGCTCCGGCGTCTGATGCCGGGGCGGGGAGGCACGTCCTCCCTGCGCGTCCCGCCCGATCCACGCCGCGAAGGCGGGGCGGGCATCACTCTCATGGAGGTCCCATGACCGTCGCCCTCGTGCTGTTCGCGATCGCCGCCGTCGGCGGCTTGATCCTCGCCGTTCTCCGACTGCGCGGCCGGGCCGACCTGCCGCTCGGCCTCGCCGTGGTCCACGGTCTGGTCGCGGCGGCGGGGCTCGTCGCGCTGATCGTCGCGGTCGTCGGAGCCACCGCGGTCGGCGGGCTGGCCAAGGGGGCGCTCGTCCTGTTCATCATCGCGGCGCTGGGCGGGTTCGTGCTCATCACCTCGCACCTGCGGACGAGGAACGTCCCCATCCCGCTGATGCTCGTGCACGCCGTCATCGCGGTGGTCGCGTTCGCGCTGCTGCTCGTGAACGTGGTGGGCGGCTGAGCGCCGGCGATGAGACCACTGCGGCTGCTCGGACATCCGCTCCATCCGATCACGGTCCACGTGCCGCTCGGGCTCCTGCTCGCGGCGCCGCTCTGGGACGTGCTCGGGCTGGCCCTCGGGGACCCGACCTGGTGGACCGTGTCGTTCTGGACGGTGGCGCTGGGCTGCGCCGCTTCGCTGCCCAGCATCGCGACCGGTCTCGCCGAGCTCGCCGCCCTTCCGCGTGGCGATCCGGCGGGACCGGCAGTCGAGCGCCACCTCTACTGCGCCGTCGGGGCGATCGCCGCGTTCGGCTCGAGCCTGCTCTTCCGAGGCCCGCACGCCGCGCCGGCCGGAGCGGACCTTGCGCTCGCGCTCGCGCTGGCCTGGTCGGGCTGGGCGCTCCTCGCGGTCGCCGGCTATCTGGGCGGCGAGCTCGTGTACGGGCGCGGACTCGGGCGCACGGGCGGCCGCTCGGAGCGGTGAGCCCTCGGGGAACCGATGCAGGTCTGGTCCGGACCGGGCGGCGCCGGGAGCAGAGCTGAGGAGGGCGAGCTCGCGCTCCGGGAACGGGCGCCCTCCTCAGCGGGTCTCCGCGTCGTGCGCGTGGCCGATCGCCGTGCGCAGCTTCGGTTCGAGCTCCCGGCAGGCGAACGTCACCTTCTCGGACTGAACGGAGACGATGGCGTCCCGGGGCACGACGAAGTCGCCCGCGTTCTCGACGTAGACGATGACGCTCCGCCCGTCGGGCGCGATGTCGCGAACGGCGCCGAACTCCTCAGGCGAATCATCCACGAAGGTCTGGTAGCCGACCTCGATCTCCTGCACGACGTCACCTCCTGCTCGGCGTGTCGGCTCGCGCCCGCTACAGCTGCGCGGCGGCGAACTCGTAGTTGGCGAGCTTGTCGAGCCAGTTCTGGACGTAGTCGGGGCGGCGGTTCCGGAAGTCGAGGTAGTAGCTGTGCTCCCACACGTCGCAGCCGAGGATCGCCTTCCCCTCGCCGGTGGCGAGCGGGTTCGAGCCGTTGGGCGTCTTCGACACCTTGAGCTTCCCGTCGCGGCCGAGGACGAGCCACGCCCACCCCGAGCCGAACTGGCCGACGGCGGCCGCCTTGAACGCGTCCTTGAACTGCTGCACGCCGCCGAACGCCTCGGTGAGCTTCTGCTCGAGCCGGGGCGGGATCTTCCCGCCCTCGGTGGGCGACATGGCCTGCCAGAACAGGATGTGGTTCCAGTGCTGTCCGGCGTTGTTGAACACGGGCGCGAGATCGTCGCGGCCATGGGACATCGTGATGAGCTGCTCGAGCGGCTTGCTCTTGAGGTCGTCGCTCTTCTCGACGAGGCCGTTCAGGGCGGTGACGTATGCCTGATGGTGCTTGCCATGGTGCAGCTCCAGCGTCTCCTGGCACATGCCGCGCGACGCCAGGGCCGAGGGTGAGTAGGGCAGGTTGGGAAGCTCGAAGGCCATTTCGGTTTTCTCCTCTCCGTTGACCCCGTCTGTTGGCGTGCGGCCTGTCCGCGGGCAACGCACAGGAGGGGCATGTCGCAGATTCGTCGGCGGTGCCGCTCGCCGGGCAAGGAGGACCACGTGGCTCCGGCTGCGTGACGAGGGCCTGCTGGCGGGCACATCGCCCTCGTCGAACGCCGTGATCACCACCGGGCTGACGTAGGAGGAGCGGACCACCGCCGGCGTGTTGCCGAGCCGGCTCGCCACCGCCTTCACCGCCGCCGCGGTGGCCTTCTTGCGGCCCCGGTGCTCGGCCGCGGAGACGGTCGCCCGCGCGAGCTCGCTCGCGCAGAGCAGGGTGCCGGCCCAGGTGCGAACGCCGGCCCGGCGCAGGTCGAGGGTGACGCGGGCGCGGACGCGGGGAAGGGCCTCGGTGAACCGGAGCAGCCGCCCGTCCGGGTGGAGGTAGCGGAATCGTTCTTCGGGCTGCCGAGTCGGCGGATGCCCCTGCCCTGGAGCCGGTCGATCGCGCGCACGCCAAGGTCACGGTCGCCACCCCGGCGCGAGGCGGCGGCCGAGTCGGCTCGGCACCGGGGAGGGCCGCCGTGCCCCGCCGATTCTCATCTCGTCCTGGTGACGAGCCGGCGAAGGCCTTGGGCGGCAGTCGAGTCGCGGATTGTCGTCGGCCGCCTCACACCCGCTCGGCTCGGGTCCGGCCGTGCTGCGCCGGACCCCGAGCCGAGGCGGCAGGGCCCCGTGCTGCCCGCCGCTATCTCCACGCCATGACTGCGCGTCCACTCACCTCGCGGTCGCGGACACCGAGCCGGAGGCGAGACCCGACGACGTTGCGGTGACGGTGATCGTGCCGGGAGCGCCGGTGGACCGGACGATTGCCAGCACCTTCCCGCTGAACGCATTGCGCGTGAGCGACTTGTACGACGTGGTGTCGATGGCGTTGCCGTTGTCCACGCCGACGATCGTGCCCGGGCCGGAGACCGCGAACGTGACGCCGTTCGAGGCCGTCGGAGCGAACACGCCGCTCGAGTCCACGATGTCCGCGGTGACGAACACGAGGTCGCGCCCGTCGGCGGCGATGGTCGTCCGGTCGGCGGTCAGAGTGACGCGCGCCGGTGCCCCCGCGGTCCGGACGGTGTCGGAGGCCACCACGCTCCCGCCGCGCCTGCAATCGGCACGCAGCGTGCCGGAGCTCCACGGCACGTTCCACTCGACGCGCATGGTGCTCGAGCCGATGTTCCTCGAGCCCTGCGAGACGTTGTTCAGGAACAGCTCGACGCTCTCGCAGTTGCTGTACGCCCAGACCGGGATCGTCTGGCCCGTCGAGTAGTTCCAGTGCGGCAGGAGGTGGACCATCGGCGCCGTCGTCCACTTGCTCTTGTAGAAGTAGTGGATGTCCTTCGGGAACCCGGCGGAGTCGTTGATGCCGAAGTACGAGCTCTTCGCCGGCCAGCCGTAGGGGGTCGGCTCACCGATGTAGTCGAAGCCGGTCCAGATGAACTGGCCGAGGATCCAGGTCCGGTTGTTGTCGTCCCGGTACGAGTTCTCGGCGGACGCTCCCCAGGCGACGACGCTGTTGTCGTACGAGGAGCACTGGTTGTCGGAGCCGGTCAGGATGTTCTGGTTGGTCGGGGTCTTGTAGATGCCGCGGCTCCGCACCGCCGACGAGCTCTCGCTGTTGAAGATCTTCCAGTTCGGGTACTGGGAGTGTCCGGTGTCGAACTGCCAGGAGTTGTAGCTGAAGCCCTGGAGATCGAGCAGCGAGGCGACCTGCGGTCCGACCCCGGTCCCGGTCACGTCCATGGTGTTCCAGGTGACCGGCCGCGTCGGATCCACGGCCCGCACCCAGTTCCGGAGATTGGTCCCGGTCGCCACGGTGGGGTTCGGGATCTCGTTCCCGATGCTCCACATGATGACGCTCGGGTGGTTGCGGTCGCGGTAGAC